>JANORI010000779.1:0-19218 GCA_031415235.1 Acidobacteriota bacterium
ATCGGGCAACCGGCACGCTGGGAGTAGAGCACCAGGCCCTTGTCGGCCTTGTAACGAAAGAGGCGGTGGTGATCGCCAGCCGAGTCGAGCAGGGCGACATCGGCAATTCGCCGGCTGGGCAGGCCACCCACAGGCTGCGCCGACGGCGCGACCTGGACCGCCAGGAGCGCGGCACACACGACGCCGAACGACACGCGCAACAGCTGGCTCATCACGCCGGTAACTATGGCAACGTCACGACGACTTCATTGGACGGATCGCTTGTGCCGCAGGCATTGCGCGCATAGATGCGGATATGGAACGTGCCCGGCGCACCTTGGCGTTCGGTCGTAGTCGATGAGCCCGGTACGATGAACGTGCCCACGTCGTTCTTCCCCGGTCCGGAGCCCGATTCGATGACGTACGACGTGGGCATCTCGGCCCCAGTCGGCGCCTGCCACGAAGCCTTTACGGAGGTGTTGGGCGTCTTCTCGATCGCGAGCTGTCCGGGTGCCGCGGGTGGCGCCGCACAGTCGAACTGCCGTGAGCCGGCGCGCTGCTGACCGGTGCGCAGCACCCACATGCCGATGAGCACCACGGCGGCAACCACGATGACGACCGACAGAATGCCGTTCTTGTTCATGGGTTCAGGTTCCGCAGGTCAGACGCCGTGCAGCCCGCCGGCCGCCGACGGCAGATGCGAAAGGGTTGGTCGGGATGCCGGGATTCGAACCCGGGACCTCCTGCACCCCAAGCAGGCGCGCTAGCCAGGCTGCGCTACATCCCGTTGAAGCCATCACTTGCCACCGTCGTCGTGTTACCGCCGCGCCTTGCGCCCGCCCTTCGACACCGGAGCGACGGCGTCGGTGGCCACCGGCACCAACTCGAACGACGCGCCACCGAGGGGTCGTTCGAGCATCGCCAGTACGCCCTGGAGCCCCTGCCGCACCGAACGCAGCCGGGTGCGCATCTGCTCGTCGACGAGGGCGAAATCCTCGACCGCCGAGGCCGGCGTGTCATCCGCGGTCTCTTCCAGCCGACGCCGCGCGCCAGCCAGCGTGAGCCCTTCCACGTAGACCAGCTCACGAATCAGCAGCACGCGTTCGACATCTGCGCGGCCGTAGACTCGGGGACCTCCCGCCGTAGCTTGGCCAAGGTCCGGGAACTCCGCCTCCCAGGACCGCAACACATAGGGTTGCACCTGGGCGATCTGGCAGACCTCCGCGGTCTTGAGGCGCTCGAGTTTCGGAGCCGCCATACACGTCGCTCCGCTCAATTGGCTCGACGGCGGCCAACCAGCGGAAGTGTGGAGTATACCACGTGGGTCATCGCGATTCCGTGCCCTTTCGCGCACGCGACCGGGGGCGCACGTGCAACCGGATCGGCGTGCCCGCAAAGCCATACTCCTCACGCAGGCGATTGGTGAGATACCGCAAGTACGAGAAGTGAAGTTCGGCCTTCACGTTGGTGAACATCACGAAGGTCGGCGGCGCAACGCCGGTTTGCGCGGCAAAGAGCACACGCACCGAGCGCTTGCCTTCCGCCACCGGCAGATGCGCCTGGGTGATGGCGCCCACAAAGGTGTTCAGCGCGTGGGTCGGCACGCGCCGGCGCCGTTCGGTAGCCACACGGTCGACGACCTCGACGAGCTTCGGCGTCCGGTCGCCGGTCTTGGCGGAGATATGGACTATCGGCGCGTAGTCCATGAAAGGCAGCCGCCGCCGCACCTCTTCGTCGGCGGCCTCGGCCGCCTCCTGAGAGTGGTCGTCGCGCAAGTCCCACTTGTTGAGCGCGATGACAATGCCGCGCCCCGCGGCGTCGGCTTCTCCGACGATGGCGGCATCTTGATCGGTCGCCCCTACCATGGCGTCAACCACCAGCACCACCACGTCGGCTTCGGCGATTGCGCGTTTGGCCAGCATCACGCTGAGCGACTCGACAGCGCCGCCGCGCGCCACGCGGCCCGCCTTGCGAATGCCAGCCGTGTCGACGATGCGCACTTTCTTGCGGTGCCAGAGAAAAATCGAATCCACCGGATCGCGGGTCGTCCCCGGCACCGGCGAGACGATCATGCGCTCCTCGCGCAGGAGCTTGTTCACGAGCGACGACTTGCCGGCATTCGGTCGGCCGACGATGGCGACGGCCAGTTCGCCCGGCGTGTGGCGTCCATGGCGCTCTTCCTCGTCGGTCGAGGCATCATCATCGGCCGGCGACGGCGCCGGCAGGCGGCTCTTGACCTCATCGAGCAAATCGCCGACGCCGCGGCCGTGCTCCGCGCTGACCTCCACGACGGGGTCGAAGCCCAGCCGGTAGAGCTCGAGGGCCCCGGCGATGGCCCGTTTATCGTCGGTCTTGTTGATGGCCAGCACCACCGGGCGTCCGGTCGCGCGCACGGTTCTGGCAATCTCCTGGTCGCCCGAGACCAGGCCTTCTCGACCGTCGACCACAAAGACCACGAGGTCGGCGGTGGCCAAAGCCCGGTGGCCGGCCTCGACAACCAGCTCGTGCAGCGGATCCTGACTGGTGCCGAACATGCCACCCGTGTCGGTGAGCAGGAAACCGCCATCGGCCACCGGCACCGGGTGCCGCATCGCGTCGCGGGTGGTGCCGGCTATGGGGGTCACGATGGCACGCCGGGTCCCCGTCATCCTATTGAACAGCGTGGACTTGCCGACATTGGGTCGGCCGACGAGTACGACGGTGGGCAGCGCGCGGGGCACGTTCTGCCCAGTCTACGCGCAATACGGCGCACTTTCGGCGCCCTGCGGCTCCTCGGGGCCGCCGCCACCGCGACGTTGACAGTGTAAGTCACTCTATCTATGATAGTTATCGCACTCGCGGAACGACAATCCACTCGATGATCAAGGTCGACATCGTCAACGAGGTCTCGCGTCTGGCCGAGATCACCAAAGTGAAGGCCGAACTGGCCGTCGATGCGGTGTTCGACGCCATGCGCGTCTCCATGCAACGCGGCGAACGTATTGAGCTGCGGGGGTTTGGCGTGTTCCAGGTGAAACCGCGCAAACGCGGCATCGGCCGCAATCCGCGCACCGGACGCGAAGTGAAGATTCCACCCGGGCGCACCATCCGCTTCAAGCCCGGCAAAGATCTGCAGAATATCGGCTGACCTGGTCCTGTCACGTGACCTCGGATCCGCTGTTGCCGTCGCCTCCCTTCGCTCCGGCGCCCGAGGCGCCCCGCCTCGTCGGTGACCGGCTCCGCGTCCATCTGCTCGCCTTCTTCGCCACCTTCGCAGCAACCACCTTTTTTGGCGGGTGGCACTACGTTGGATTTCTTGCCGATTTCGGGCAGGCGCCGCCCAACGTGACGTCGATGCAATTCTGGTTCGGCGGCATGTGGTTCAGCGTGTCGGTGCTGGCGATTCTCGGTGCCCACGAGTGGGGGCACTACGCGGCGTGCCGGTGGTACAAGGTCGACGCGTCACTGCCGTTTTTTCTGCCGGCTCCGCTGCCGCTCACCGGCACGTTTGGCGCCTTCATCCGCATTCGCGACGCCATTCCCAACCGGCGCGCGCTCTTCGACATCGGCGCGTCCGGGCCATTTGCGGGTTTCGTCGTCGCCGTGCCGCTCCTGGTCTTGGGCCTGGCCCTATCGCGTCTGGTCCCGATGCCCGAGCACCTCGAGATGATCTCGCTCGGCCGGCCGCTCATCTACCGCGTCACCCAACAGGTGCTGTGGGGCGCCTTGCCCGACGGACAGATTCTGCACCTGCATCCGGTCGCACGCGCCGCGTGGTTCGGGTTGCTGGCCACCGCGCTCAATCTGTTCCCGCTCGCGCAACTCGATGGCGGCCATGTTGCGTATGCGGTCTTCGGGCGCAACGCGCGCTGGATCACGCTGGCCACCGCGAGCGCTGCCATCGGCCTCACCTTCGTCTCGATGAGCTGGGTGGCGTGGACGATCGTGATGGTGGTCGTACTCGCGGTGGCGGGCCTTCAGCATCCGCCGACACTCGACGATCAGCTCCCGCTCGACCGCCGCCGCCTCGCGCTGGCCGCCGCCGCCGCGCTCGTCTTCGCGGTGTGCTTCACCCCAGAGCCGGTGCAGCCGATCGAACGCATCGTGCCAACGCTCTCGCCGTTGTCGGGCCGCCCCTAACTGAGGACCGCTACAGCATGCTCACCGGGTCGACGTCGACCGAGGTGCGGCGTGCCACGGCTGGCAGCGCCGCGAGCGCCGCCCGCACCGCCGCCTTCATGATCGCGCGATCGCCGCCCTTCAAGAAGAGCTGCGCGCGGTGTTCACCGCGCAGCTTCGCAATCGGCGCCGGCGCGGGCCCGAGCAGCACCACCCCGGACGCGCCGAGCGAGGCCTTGACCCGTATGGCGAGTTCGCGGGCCGCGTCGAGCGCCGCGCCGAGCGACGCGCCGCGGACCACGACGTTGATCATGGCGGTGACTGGCGGGTAGCGCAGGGCGACGCGGAACTCCAGTTCCTTGACCACGAACGTGTCGTAGTCCTGCGCGCAGCCGCAGCGCACGGCGTAGTGCGACGGAAAGAGCGTCTGCACATACGCTTCACCCGCGCGCTCACCACGCCCGGCCCGGCCCACGACCTGCGTGATCAGCTGGAACGTCCGCTCTGCCGCGCGGAAGTCCGGCAGGCCCAGCCCGACGTCAGCCGACACGACGCCCACAAGCGTCACGTACGGAAAATCGTGCCCCTTGGCGATCATCTGCGTGCCCACGAGCAGATCGAGCTCGCGCCGACCGAACTTGGCGAGCAGCGCCGTGAGACTGCCGCGCGTGCCGACCGTGTCACGATCGACGCGGCCAATCCGCGCGTCGGGAAAGCGTGCCCGCAAATCCATCTCGAGCCGCTCGGTGCCACACCCCAGGTGTTCCATGTACGGCGCCGCGCACTTCGGGCACACGGGCGGCACCGCGCACCCGTAGTCACAGTAGTGGCAACGCGCGCGGGCCCGCGCGCCCGAGCCATGCACGGTCATCGACACGCTGCAATGCGGGCACTCCACCGTGCTGCCGCACTGGCGGCAGAGCACGGCTGATGACACGCCGCGACGATTGAGCAACACAAGCGCTTGTTCCCCCACGGCGAGACGAGACGCGATGCCGTCAATCAGCCTCCGGCTCACGATCACCTCGGCGCCGGCCTCGGCCCACTCGTCGCGCATGTTGACGACGTGCACCGCCGCCATCGGCCGGTCGGCCACGCGCCGGTCGAGCGTCACGAGCGTGTAGCGGCCGCGCGTCGCGTTGTGGAACGACTCGAGCGACGGGGTGGCCGAGCCCAGCACCACGAGCGCGCCCTGTTGCCTGGCGCGCATCACCGCCACGTCGCGGCCGTGGTACCGCGGCGTCTCATCCTGCTTGTAGGACGTGTCGTGCTCTTCGTCAACGACCACCAGCCCCACGCGCTCGAGCGGCGAGAACACCGCAGACCGCGTGCCGACCACCACATCCACACCGCCGTCGCGCACGCGATGCCACTGATCGTGGCGCTCGCCGTCGGACAGGCCGCTGTGCTGGATGGCCACGCGATCGCCGAAACGCGCCCGCACGCGACCGGCCACGGCGGGCGTGAGGGCGATCTCGGGCACGAGGATGAGCGCCTGGCGCCCCTGGTGGCGCACGCGATCGGCCAGGTGGAGATAGATCTCGGTCTTGCCGCTGCCGGTGACGCCCTTGAGCAACGCGGCACGGTACTCGCCGGCATCCGCCAGCGGCTCGAGCACGTCGAGCGCGGCGCGTTGCTCCTCGGTCAGTGTCAGCGGCGCGCCGTCGCCGTCGGGAGCCGTCGCATGCGAGGCGAAGGGGTCGCGCACGAGCGTCTCGTGTGTGATCGTGACAATGCCCGCCTGCACGAGGCGCGCGAGTGTCGACGGGCCGATGCCGCGCTCGGCCAGCACGGAGGCGGGCAGTCCAGACGGCGCGCCGGCAAGCAGCACGAGCGCCTCGCGCTGGCGGACGCCGAGGCGCGCGAGCGACTCATCGCCCTGGCCAGGTGACGCTGCGCGCACGCCGAGCGCGGCCTGCGCCGCGACCTGCGCCCCACGCATCGTGAGCGCCGCGACCCGGCGGCGCTTGAACGTGCGGGCATCTCCCGTGAGCACGCGCGGCGGCAGCGCCGAAGCCAGTACCTCACCCGGGCCAGCCAGATAGTAGTCGGCCACCCAGCGCGCCAGCGTCACGAGCGACGGCGGCACGAAGGCGATGGTGTCGCGCACCGCCAGCACGTCACGCACGCGCATCGATGAAGGGGGCGGTGCTGGCGAGGGATCGACGACGATGCCAGTCAGACGGCGTGAGCTGAGCGGCACGTCCACCCGCGCACCTGCCGGCGGCGCCGGCGCGTCCTCGGGCAGCCGGTACGTGAGCTCGTCGAGGGCCGGCACCGGCACGGCCACCGACACGAACCGCGGCATGGCTAGCGAGTCTCCGCCGCAGTCCGCCCAGACATGCACTGACGGCTCCGCCCCGCTAGCGGCAGCGTCGTCTTGCTCGCACTCCGCGCGGGCGAGACGTCGTCAACGGCCCGTCGACACACGTGGCCTGGGCGCAGGACTTGGCCTTTCACGACGTCTATGTCTGCAGAAGGTCGCGCACCTTCTTCATGTCTTCCCAGACGTCGCGCTTCGCGGGCGGGTTGCGCAGCAGGTAGGCCGGATGGAACGTGGGCACCAGAGAGGCGCCCCGCCAGGCGAAGACCCGGCCACGCAGCTTCGTGATGGGCTCGGTCGTGCGCAGCAGCGACTGCGACGCGAACTTGCCGAGCGCCACGACGACGCGCGGCTGCACGATCGCCAACTGCTCGAACAGGAACGGCTCGCACGTCTCCACTTCATCAGGCTCTGGATTGCGGTTGCCCGGCGGCCGGCACTTGATCACGTTGGCGATGTACACCTGCTCGCGCGTCAGCCCCATGGCCTCGATGATCTTCGTGAGGAGTTGCCCGGCGCGGCCCACGAACGGTTCGCCCAGCTTGTCCTCGTCTTCGCCGGGAGCTTCGCCCACGAACATCAACCGCGCATGCGGGTGTCCCACGCCGAAGACCACCTGGCGGCGGCCGAGCGTGTGCAGTTTGCACCGCGTGCAGGCCGGTCCAATGTGCGCGGCCAGGGCTCGGAGTGCCTCAGCGGGCGGCTGGACGGAGGCCTGCGCCGGAAACACTACCGAGGCCGGAGACGCTTCGGCAGTCGCCTCAGCCGCGGCCCCCCCCGCCGCCGCGCTCGGCACGGCACGTGGTGCCGCCCCACGGTCGGCGCGATCGCGCCAGCGCGGATCCCTGCTGATGCCCTCGGCGCCGAGCTCGCCGAAGAACTCGAGGTGCGCGGCCAGCGTGTCGCGGTCCATCAGGAGCGCACCGTGGATTCCGCGGCGAGCAGGGTCTCGAGCCGGTCGAGGATGCGGGCCGCCACGGCGGACTTCGGCAGGAGCGGCGTCGTTGCGGCGCCGGCGTCGTCGAGGAACGTGACGGCGTTGGTCGCGACGTCGAATCCGACCCCAGGCTGGGTCACGTCATTGGCCACGATGAGGTCCACGCCCTTGCGACGTCGCTTGGCGTCGGCGTGCGCCATCATGTCGTGCGTTTCCGCTGCAAAGCCGATGAGCACCGGGCGCTTCGACGCGCGCGACGGCAGGCGCCCCAGCTCCGCCAGGATGTCGATCGTACGCTTGAGAGGCACGGTCCAGCCGCCGTCGGCCTTCGCCACCTTCTGCGCGGCCATCGCTTCGGGGGTGTAGTCGGCCACGGCCGCGGCCATCACCACCGCGTCCATGTCGGCGGCGCGGGCCATGACGGCCGCGTGCATGTCGGCGGCGCTGCGCACGCGCACCACTGTCGCTCCGCCTGGCGGCTCCAGGTGCGTCGGGCCAGACACCAAGGTCACCGCCGCGCCCCGGCGTACGGCCTCGGCCGCAACCTCATAGCCCATCCGGCCACTCGAACGATTCCCGATGAAGCGCACGGGGTCGAGGTCCTCGTAGGTCGGCCCGGCAGTGACCATCACCGATCTGCCGGCCAGGCGCCCGGCGGGCGCCGGCGCGAGCACGCGTGCCGCCGCCTCGACGATCTCCTCCGGCTCGGCCAGACGGCCCTTGCCCACCCAGCCGCACGCCAGGTAGCCGTCGCCGGGATCCACCAACCGCACGCCGCGGCGCACGAGCGCCTGCAGGTTGTCCTGCACCGCCGGATGCGCGAGCATGTGCGAGTTCATGGCCGGCGCCAGCAGCACGGGCGCGGTCGTGGCCAGGAAGAGCGAACTCAGGAAGTCGTCGGCCAGGCCGTGCGCGAACTTGGCGATAGTATTGGCGGTGGCCGGCACGACCAGGAGCAGGTCGGACGCCGTCGCGAGCGCAATATGCTCGATATCGGCGTTCAGGCCCCGGGCCCACTGCCTGGTCACGACCCGGCGCCCGGTAATCGCCTCGAAGGTCAACTCCCCCACGAAGCGGCGCGCGCTTCTGGTCATCACGACGGTGACGTCGTGACCGCGCTTCTGCAGGCCGCGAACGACCTCCACCGCCTTGTAGGCGCCGATGCCTCCGCTCACGCCGACGGTGATGCGCGCCATGATTCCGCTCCCGGGCCTAGGGCCGGCTCCAGCCGACAAAAAACGTCCGCACGATGGCGTCGGCCACCCGGTTCATGCGGTGCACGCGCGATCGTTCAGCGGCGATGATCTCCTGCAGCCGCACCACCGTCGACTCGAGATCGTCGTTGACCACGACAAAATCGTACTCGCGATAGCTCGACACTTCAGCCCGCGCCGTCTCGAGCCGGCGCTGCAGCGCCGCCTCGGGTTCGGTGCTGCGGCCCCGCAGTCGCCGTTCGAGCACATGGTACGCGGGCGGCATCACGAACACGGCCGTGTGATCGGTGCCGCGCTGCCGTACCTGCCGCGCGCCCTGCACGTCGATCACGAGCACCACGTCCTGCCCGCTCTCGAGGATCTGCTGCACGTCGGCGGCCGCCGTGCCATAGAGGTTCCCGAACACGTCGGCCCACTCGAGAAACGCGTTCTCGGCAATCATGCCCTCGAAGACGGGCCGGCTGACGAAATGGTAGTCGACGCCCTCGCGCTCGCCGGCCCGCAGGGCGCGGGACGTGTAGGACCGTGACATCCGCAGGTTCGGCAGAATCTGAACGAGCCGCTCGACCAGCGTCGTCTTGCCAGTGCCCGACGGCGCGGAGATGACGAAGAGGAGCCCGCGGCTACTCGACATTCTGTACTTGCTCCCGCATGCGCTCGAGTTCCGCCTTGGCCTCGATGATGTGCTCGGACACCTGCAAACCGTCGGCCTTGCTGCCAATCGTGTTGATCTCGCGGTTCATCTCTTGCAGCAGGAAGTCGAGCTTCCGCCCGCACGGCTCGCCGCCATCGGCGAGCGCGTCCCAGTGTTCGAGATGCGCTCGAAACCTCGTGACCTCTTCCGAGATGTCCGACCGCTGCGCCACACGCACGACCTCTTGGGCCAGGGCCCCCTGGTCAATCGGCAGCGTCGCGCTCAGTTCCCGCGCCCGGTCGAGCAACCGCTCCTCGACGTGCACGCGCCCCTGGTCGGCAGCGGCGGCGATGACGCCGATGAGCACGCCGAGCGCCGCCTTGCGCGCCGCGAGGTCGGTCTCGAGATGCCCGCCTTCGCGGCACCGCATCTCGTCGATGGCCTCCACGGCCTGGCGCACCGTGGCTTCGGTCGTGTCGGACCACCACGCACCTGCATCGACGTCGGGTGGGTGTTCCCGAATGGCGAGTGCCTGCGGCAGCCGCAGGAGGTCGCCCGGAGTGAGCGGCCCTTGCACGAGTCCGGCTACGCGCGCGGCCTCGAGAGCGGTCGTGAGCGCCATCACGAATCCCTGATTGAGTTCGACGACCTGGGTGGGCCCTCCACGAGGCTGCACCGAGACCTGCAGTTCCACCCGGCCTCGCGCCATCCCCTGCTGCACCAGCGCCCGCACCTTGGGCTCTGCGCCCGCCACCATCGGCGGCAGGCGCAGTTGCAGGTCGAGGAACCGGTGGTTCACCGACCGCAACGTGACCGAGACGGAGCCGCGCTCGTCATCGTGGGTCACGGACGCGAAACCCGTCATGCTCCTCATCATCGCTGGACCGTCCTCCCTGAACCGGGTGCGCCGCTCATGCTCGAGGCACTGCGCTTGCGGCACGGCCGGGGCGCTTCACGTCGGCGAACTGCGCGCGATAGAGCCGCGCGTACACGCCGTCTCGGGCCACGAGGTCGTCATGCCGACCCTGTTCCACCAATCGGCCGCGGTCGAACACGAGAATGGCGTCGGCGCGCTGCACGGTCGAGAGCCGATGCGCAATCACGAACGAGGTGCGGTTGCGCATCAAGACCGCCAGCGCGTCCTGCACGAGCCGCTCGGACTCGGAATCGAGCGACGACGTCGCTTCGTCGAGCACGAGCATCGGCGCATCGCGCAGGAGCGCCCGGGCAATGGCGAGACGCTGCCGCTGGCCGCCCGACAGACGCTGACCGCGCTCCCCGATGCGCGTCTGGTAGCCGGACGACTGGGTCTGGATGAACTCGTGCGCGTGCGCGGCGCGCGCGGCAGCCGTGATCGCGTCCATGCTGGCCTCGGGCATCCCATAGGCGATATTAGCCGCGATCGTGTCGTCGAAGAGCACGGTGTCCTGAGTGACGACGCTGATCTGGCGACGCAGCGACGCCAGGGTCACGTCGCGGACGTCATGGCCATCCACGGTCACGGCACCCGCCGACACGTCGTAGAACCGCGGCAGCAGGTTGGCAAGCGTGGTCTTGCCGGCGCCGCTGCGACCCACGATTGCTACGACGTCACCAGCCGGCACCGTGAACGACACGCCGCTCAGCACGTGCTTGCCGTGGCCGTCTTCGTACCCGAACGTGACGTCGCGGTACTCGACGGCGGTGCCAAAGCGCGGCAGCTCGAGCGCCCCGGGGCGTTCGACCACTTCGGTGTGCGTATCGAGCAGCTCGAACACTCGCTCGGCGGCGGCGGCGGCCTGCTGCAGATTGGCGTTCACCCGCGTCAGTTTCTTGATCGGGCCGTACATCAGCAACAGCGCGGCCACAAACGACGTGAACTCGCCCGGCGTAAGACGCCCCGCCGCGATCTCGCCGCTGCCGTACCACAGGGCGCCCACCACGGCGACGCCGCCGAGCGCTTCCATGAGCGGCGGCAGCAGCGACAGGACGCCGGTCACGCTCATGTTGATGCGATAGAGATCGAGCGACGCCTCGCGAAACTTCGCGGCCTCCCGCCCCTCGGCCAGGAAGGCCTTCACGATGCGGTGGCCCGCAAACGCCTCGCCGGCCAGGTGCGACAGACGCTCGAGTGCCTCCTGGCTGCGGCGCGACACGGTGCGAAGGCGCTTGCCCAGCCGGGACAGCGGGTACACCACGAGTGGCGCGGCGGTGAGACAGACGAGCGCGAGGCCACCGTCGATGTAGATGAGGAGCCCCGCGTAGCCGAAGACCGTGAGCGTCTCGCGAGTGAGGTCGCCGACGGTCTCCGACACCGCCCGCTGCACCTGGCCCACGTCGTTGTTCACGCGCGAGAGCAATTGCCCGGTGCTGCGGCGCGCGAAGAACGCCGCCGACTGTCCGAGCACGTGCTCGAAGAGCTCGGTGCGCAGGGCCATCACCACGCGGTGGCCCAGGTCGTCCATCCAATAACTTGACAGGAAGCTGCCCAGACCCTTGGCAACGTACACGACGATGATCGCGGTCGCTACGAATCCCAGCGACTCACGGGACGGCAGCACCTGGTCGAGGATTGGTTTGACCAGCCAGGCCAGCGCGGCCGAGGCGGCGCCGTAGAGCAGCATCGCCGCAATCGCGCCTCCGATGACGAGCCGGTGCGGCCGGGCGTATCGGAGGAGCCGCAGCAGAGGGTCCATCAGCGTCCCGTCGTGGACCGGTATCCTTCCGGATGCGCCGCGCGCCAGCGTGCCGCATGCGTCACGATGGTCTCCAGGTCACTCAGGCGCGGCGTCCAGCCAAGCTCGGCCTGTGTGCGCGCGCTGGCCGCGTAGAGAGCGGAGGGGTCGCCGGCGCGGCGAGGCGCGGCGGCCCACTGGACCGGCGAGCCCACCACGCGACCGACGGTATCGACGACGTCCTTCACCGACCACGGATGTCCCGTGCCGACGTTGTAGCGATTCGACGGCGCGCCCGCCTCGAGCGCGGCGAGCGCCTTCACGTGCGCGTCGGCCAGGTCGGTCACGTGGACGTAGTCGCGAAGGCACGTGCCATCGGGTGTCGGGTAGTCCTGCCCGAACACGTGCAGGCTCTTACCGCCACGCGCCGCGTCGATGGCAAGAGGGACCAAGTGAATTTCTGGATCGTGGTCTTCGCCGAGCTCGCCGTCGGGATCGGCGCCCGCGGCGTTGAAGTAGCGCAGCGCCATCGACGTCAGGCCGTGGGCCGTGTCGAAGTGCCGCAGCGCTCGCTCGACGGCAAGTTTCGACTCGCCGTAGGCGTTGACTGGCGCGGTCGGATGGTCCTCGATGAGCGGCAGTTGCTGCGGCTCGCCGTAGACCGCGCAGGTCGACGAGAACACCAGCCGCGTCACGCCTTCCGCGGTCATCGCCTCGAGCAGCCGCAGCGAGCCGGTGAGGTTGTTCTCGTAGTACTTGCCGGGATGTCGTACCGACTCACCCACTGCGAGCCACGCCGCAAAGTGCATCACGGCGTCGATGCGGTGCTCAACGAAGGCCGCCCGCACGGCGGCCGTGTCGTGCACGCGAGCGCGCACGAGGGGCAACCCGCGCGTGGCCTCTTCGTGCCCGGCCGACAGGTCGTCGAGCACCACCACGGTGTGCCCGGCCGCCTGCAACGCTTTGGCGGCGTGACTGCCAATGTAGCCGGCGCCGCCGGTGACGAGAACCCGCGCCACAGGTCTATCTCCCGACCGAGTAGTAGGTGAACCCGAGGTCCTTCATCTGCTCGGGCTGGTAGATGTTGCGGCCATCGAAGATCACCGGCGTCTTCATGAGCGCACGCATCCGCTGGAAATCGGGCTCGCGGAACTCCTGCCACTCCGTGATCACCGCGAGGCCATCGGCGCCCTTCAGGGCATCGTAGTTCTTCTTGTGGTACGTCACGGTGGAGCCGAGGATGCTCCTGGCCATGCCCATGGCTTCCGGGTCGTAGGCATGGACCACGGCGCCCTTCTCGAGCAGCGTCCTGACAATCGGAATGGCCGGCGCCTCACGCATGTCGTCGGTCTTCGGCTTGAAGGCCAACCCCCAGACCGCGATGGTCTTGCCCTTGAGCGACCCGAAATGGGTCTGCATCTTCCGCAGCAACAGGCGCTTCTGCGACTCGTTCACCGCCTCGACGGCTTTGAGAATCTTGAAGTCGTATTTCTTGTCGGCCGAGAACTTCACGAGCGCCTTCACGTCCTTCGGGAAACAGCTGCCGCCGTAGCCGACGCCCGGGAACAGGAAGGCGGGGCCGATGCGCCGGTCGGCGCCCATCGCCTGACGCACCCGGTCGACGTCAGCGCCGTAGGCCTCACACACATTCGCGATCTCGTTCATGAACGAGATCTTCGTGGCCAGCATGGCGTTGGCGGCGTACTTCGAGAGCTCGGCGCTGGCGCAATCCATCACCATGATCGGCGCGCCGGTGCGGGTAAAGGGCTTGTGCAGCGCCACCATCAAGTCGGCCGCGCGCGAATCGTCGGCGCCGATGACGACCCGGTCGGGCTTCATGAAATCGTCGACCGCCGCGCCCTGCTTCAGGAACTCCGGGTTGCTCACGACACTGAACGGGTGGGTGGTCTCGCGGCTGATGACGTCGCGGACCCGCTGCGCCGTGCCCACCGGCACGGTGCTCTTGTCGACGATGACCTTGTAGCCATTCATCGCCCTGGCAATCTGCTTGGCGACGCCCATGACATGCTGCAGGTCGGCGGAGCCGTCCTCGCCCTGGGGCGTCCCGACGGCAATGAACACGATGGTCGACTGGCGCACGGCCCTGGCCAGGTCGGTCGTGAACACCAGCCGCCCCTCGCCCTTGTTGCGCCGTAACAGGTCTTCGATGCCCGGTTCGTAGATGGGGCTCTTGCCTCGCCGGAGCATTCGAACCTTGGCCTCGTCCTTGTCGACGCACATCACGTCGTTGCCGCTCTCAGCCAGACATGCGCCAACCACCAAGCCGACATAGCCCGTCCCTACCACTGCGACCTTCATGCGCCTCTCCCGATGCTGGCCAGCCGCTACGGCGGGCTCTCGAAACATGCACGGTACCATTCGCCGAAGATTGGTGTCAACATACTGACCCACAAGGACTTGTCGTCCTGCTGCGCTCGTGGTACCGTTCCCGGGCGTGCACGTGATCGTCGACTACCGCCCGGCGCTTCGGGCCAGAACCGGCATCGGTGAGTACGTGCATGAACTGGCGCGAACGCTGGCGGCCAGTGCCGGCGAGTCCCGCGCGGTCACGCTGTTCTCGAGTTCGTGGGCCGATCGCGTGGATCCGCGGGTCGGCCGCGACATTCCCGGCGCCGCCGTCGTCGACTTCCGCGTGCCCGTCCGGGCCCTCACCTGGGCGTGGCACCGTCTCGGTTGGCCGTCGATCGAACGACTCTCGGGGCCATGTGACGTCGTGCATTCACCGACGCCCCTGCTGGTGCCGGCGGCGCACGCGGCGCAGGTGGTCACCGTCTTCGACTTGCATTTTCTGCATCATCGAGACCACGTGACGGGTGCCGTGCAACGCGACTTCGCACCCTTGGTGCGCGCACACGTGGCACGGGCCGACCACGTGATTGCGGGGTCGGCGTACGCCGCCAGCCTCGTCGCGCGCGACCTCGGCGTGCCCGCACACAAGATCACGAGTACGCCGCTCGGGCCACCGGCCTGGGCCGCCGAAGTGCACGCCGCCCGTCAAGGCCGCCGCGGCGACCGGTTCGTCTTCATCGGCACCCTCGAGCCGCGCAAGAACGTGGGCGTGCTGCTCGACGGCTACGCGCAGCTGCTCGCGCGTCGACCCGACGCGCCGCCGCTGGTGCTGGCTGGCCGTGTAACCGAAGCCGCGAGCGACTGGGCCGCGCGCGCCGCTGCGGCGCCCCTTGCCGGACACGTGAGCCTGCCGGGCTATGTGAGCGACACCGAGCGACGGTCGCTCTACACGCACGCGCGGGCCATCGTCGTGCCCTCGCTCGACGAAGGCTTTGGACTGCCGGCGCTCGAAGCGATGGCGTGCGGGGTCCCCGTCGTGGTGTCGCCGGCGGGTGCACTACCAGAGGTGGTGGGAGACGCGGGCCTGTACGCACAGGCTGATGCGCCGGCGGCCTGGGCCGACGCTCTTGACGCGTGTCTCGACGACACTCGCGCGGCCGACCTGGCGGCGCGCGGGCGAGCGCGCGCGGAGGTATTTGCGTGGGCGCGCACCGCTGAAGCCACGTGGCGGGCCTACGAGGCGGCCGTGCGCGCGCGGCGGGAGCGTCCCTAGTGCACATCGCGGTCGACGCTCGTGAGATCACCGGCCATCAGACCGGAGTGGGACGGTATCTCTCGGAGTTGCTGACCGAGTGGCACACGGCTGGCGTTCGGCAGCGCCACACGTTCTCCCTGTACGCGCACACGGAGCCGCCGCACGTGCCCCCGGGCTGGCAAGGCGCCTGGCGCGTCGTGCCAGGGGCCGGCGGTACCCGCTGGGAGCAATGGGACTTGGCCCGGGCGCTTGGCGTGGATCGTCCCGATGTGCTCTTTGCCCCCGGCTACACCGCGCCCCTCTTCTGCCCAGCGCCGGTGGCGCTTGCCGTCCACGACGTGTCGTTCTTCGCGCATCCCGAGTGGTTCTCGCGACGCGAGGGTCTGCGGCGGCGGCTCCTCACCGCGTGGTCGGCGCGGCGCGCGCGGGTCGTGATCGCGCCGTCGGCCTTCTCGGCCTCGGAGGTCGTGCGGCACGTCGGCCTCGAGGCAGGACGGGTGCGACTGGTCTATCTCGCGGTGCGCGAACCTGCCGCTCCGCCGGCCGAGTCGCGCGAGCCAGTCGTTCTGTTTGTCGGATCGCTGTTCCAGCGGCGCCGGGTCGATGTTCTCATCGAGGCGTTCGCGGAAGTGGCACGGACCCGTCCGCATGCGCGCCTCGAGATCGTGGGCGAAAATCGCACGACCCCGCGCGTGGACTTCGCGGCGGCAATCGCGGCGCGGGGCCTCCACGGCCGCGCGCGCCTCAGGAGTTGGGTCGACGACGCCACGCTCGAGGCGCGGTACGGCCAGGCCTCGGTCTTCGCGTTCCTCTCGCAGTACGAGGGCTTCGGGCTCACGCCGCTCGAGGCCATGGCGCGCGGCGCGGTGCCAGTCGTGCTCGACACGCCGGTGGCGCGCGAGATCTACGGCGAGGCCGCCGTACGGGTGCCCGACACGCCCACGGCCGCGCTCGTCGCCGACGTAGCAACGGCGCTCGGCGCACTCCTCGATGACGCCGGGGCACGCATTCGGCTCCGGGGGGCGGCCAAGCCGGTCCTGGCCAGCTACCGCTGGGCCGACGCCGCGGCCCGGACCCTCGCGCTCCTGGAGGAGGCCGCCGGTGCCTGAGCCCTCACTCGCGATCGTGATCGTGAGCTACAACGTGCGGGCCGACCTCGGGCGGTGCCTGCTGACCATCGTCGGCCGCACCCTGCCCTACCCGACCGCGATCGTCGTCATCGACAACGGCTCGAGCGACGGCACGCTGGACATGCTGCGGCGCGACTGGCCCACCGTTCACGCGATTGCCGCGGACGGCAACGTGGGCTTTGCGCGCGGAAACAACCTCGGCATCCGCGCCACGACCAGCGATCTCGTGCTGCTACTCAATCCAGACACTGAGGTACCCGACCATCAGCTGCAGGTGCTCGTGCGCGCGCTGCTGGCCGATCCCGGCGCCGCCGCAGCCGGCCCCCGCCTGGTCGACGGGCAAGGCCAGCCTGAGTTGTCGTTTGGCCCGATGGTGAGCCCGTGGGGCGAATTCACGCAGCGCCGGCTGGTGCGCGCGTACGAGGCGGGACACAACTGGGCCACGGCGCGGGTGGCGCACGTCACTTGCCAGGCCGGCACGCGCGACTGGGTGAGCGGTGCGTGCCTGCTCGCCCGCCGCGCGGACCTCGACGCCGTGGGGTTGCTCGACGAGCGCTACTTCATGTACACCGAGGACGTGGACCTGTGCGCCGCGTTCCGCGCGCGAGGCCGCACCGTGCGGTTCGTGCCCGATGCCACCGTGCGCCACCTGCGAGGTCGGTCGGCGGCCGGGGCGCCGGCCGCGACCGAGACGCGACGGCGGCAGAGCCAACTGGCCTTCTACCGGAAGCATCACCCGGCCTGGGCGCCCATGCTCGCCTGGTGGCTCAGGTGGCGTGGCGCCGATGTCCGCTAAACTGCCTGGACCCATGCGGATCGTCCTCGATGCCAGGAAATTGCACGACTTCGGCATCGGTACGTATATCCGCAACCTGGTGACCGGGCTGGGCGCGCTCGACGCCACCACCGACTACGTGCTGCTGACCAAGCCCGGCGACGCCGACGCCGCCGCGGCGGCAGGCGCCAATTTCCGTACGGTCGTGGAGCCCGCGAAGCCCTACTCGGTGGCCGAGCAGTGGCGTATTCCCATGGCGGTGGCCCGGGCGCGCGCCGATCTGCTGCACGAACCTCACTACGTGCTGCCGCCGCTCACGCGGTGCCGTACTGTCGTCACGATTCACGACTGCATCCACCTGCGCTTCCCCGAATACCTGCCCGGCCGAGCGGCGTCTTTCTACGCGCACACGATGATGCGCCTGGCGGCGCGCAAGGCCGACCGCGTGCTGACCGTTTCGGAAGCGTCGAAGCGCGACATCCTGCACTACACGGGCGTCGCGGCCGACAAGGTGACGGTCATTCACAACGGGCTCGACGCGCGTTTCGCCGTGGCGCCAGATGCCGCCGCCATCGACCGGGTGCAGCAGCGCTTCCAACTCGACCACCCTTTCGTGTTGTATGTCGGCAACATCAAGCCCCACAAGAACCTCGAACGTCTGATCGCGGCGTTTGCGGCCGCGCGTCCTGACGGCCCCGACGGGCTGAAGCTGGTGGTGATTGGCGACGAGACCTCCAACTACCCGTCCGTGCGCCAGGCCGTGCACCGGCACCGCCTCGACAAACACGTGCGCTTCTTCGGTTTTCTGCCGGCGCCGACGCTCGTCGTGTTCTACCGCCTGGCGCGGGCGTTCGTCTTCCCGTCTCTGTACGAAGGCTTCGGCCTGCCGCCGCTCGAGGCGATGGCCAACGAGACGCCGGTCGTGACCTCGAACGTGTCGTCGCTCCCGGAAGTGGCAGGCGATGCCGCTCTGCTGGTCGATCCGTACGACGTCGCATCGATTGCCGACGGCATCCTCCGCGCCGTCACCGACGAGCCCTTGCGCCAGACGCTCATCGCGCGCGGGCGTGAACGCGCCCGGCACTTCTCGTGGGCGAAGTCCGCCGCCGACACGCTGGCCGCCTACCGCCATGTGCTCGGAGCCGTGTAGTGCGGGTTGCCCTCGTCCATGATTGGCTCACCGGCATGCGCGGAGGCGAAAAGGCCCTCGAGCGCTTGTGCGAGATCTTCCCGCAGGCTGAGCTCTTCACGCTCGTGCACGTGAAGGGGTCGGTGTCCCCGCTCATCGAGGACCGGCCCATCCACACCGCCTTCACGCAGCACCTGCCGCGCGTGGCCCAGGCGTACCGCTACTACCTTCCCCTGTTCCCGTCAGCCATCGAGCGGTTCGACTTTCGGGGATTCGATCTCGTCGTGAGCTGCAGTCACTGCGTAGCCAAGTCCGTGGTCGTGCCCGAAGGCGTGCCACACCTCTGCTACTGCCTGACGCCGATGCGGTATGCCTGGGACCAGTTCGACGCCTACTTCGGCCCTCAGAAGGTGGGGCGCGTGGCCAGCGCCGCCCTGCGGCCGGTGATGAACCGCATGAGTCGCTGGGACCAGGCCACGGCGAACCGTCCGAACCGCTATCTGGCTATTTCTCAGTATGTTGCCCGGCGGATCGGGCTGTACTATAATCGGCAGTCGTCGGTCGTGTACCCACCGGTCGATACGGAGTACTTCACGCCCGGCGGCGGCGCACCCGGAGCCGCCTTCGTGATCGTGTCCGCCTTGGTTCCCTACAAACGTCTGGAGTTGGCCATCGACGCCGCTCACGCTGCGCACCTTCCCCTCGACATCGTTGGCGACGGCCCCGATCGGGCGAGCCTCGAATCGCTGGCCGCGCGTGGACCGGGCGTGCGCCTGCTCG
>JANORI010000780.1:0-2340 GCA_031415235.1 Acidobacteriota bacterium
TCCTGCCCGAAGTCGGTATTGCCGGCCGCGATCCGCACGTCGCAGGCGAGGTAGATCTCGTGCCCCAGGTTCCAGGTATCGCCGTGCACGACGCACACCATCGGCTTGCCGGGCGGCGGCGTCGCCTTGCCGAGGATGTCGATCGTGCCCGTGGCATCGGCGGCCGGCTGGCCGGACTGCAAGGTCGCCTGCGCCGCATCGACGTCGATGCCGCGCGAGAAGCGCTCGCCGTGCCCGAAGAGAATCGCGGCCCGCAGCGACGGATCGTGCTCGTAGGCGTAGAGCACCTGCCCTAACCGGCGGCGGGTCGCGCCGTCCAGCCGGTTGTGCACCGCGGCGCGGTTGATGCCGATCAGCACGATGTCACCGCGGCGTTCGACGGTGAGCGTCGTGCCGTCGGCCTGCGGCGCGTCGACGAGGGGTGTCGATACCGGGGACGCTGGCGCCGCTGGCGCCTGCGCTCGAACGACCGCCGCGGCTGCAGTCGTGACGGCGGCGGTCAACACGGCACGGCGGGGTACGCCGCCTCTTCGCTGGGTGGTCATCGCTGTCCTCCTTCGTTGCTGCCTGAGCCCCCGGCACCGGCGGTGGGCCGCCGTTGCGGCGACGCCGATGTTCTGGCGTTTGCCTCGGCTCGCCGTCCGCCGCGCCCACGACGAGCCGGAGCACTCGTCGCGTGGGTCCGCTCACCGATCCAGGCCCGTGTCTGCTCCAGCACCGCGTCGGATAAGGCCCGGTCGTCGATCGCCCGGGCGAGGATCACGGCCCCGACCATGGCCGACCAGCTGCCGATGGCGGCACGACGTCTGACCACGGCGTCCGGGCCGGGCATCGCCGTGCTCATGCGATCGAGTTGGGCCCGCAGGCCCGCCGTGAGGGCGGCGCGCGCTGGCGGCGTTTGATGTCGAGTGTCCGAGGCCAGCCCGGCCACCGGGCAGCCCGTGGCCGTCGCCTCGCGATGGCGCGGCGACAGGTACCGGTCGACGAAGGCCGGCAGGTCGAACTCGAGATCCGGGTCCCGGCGGAGCACGTGGGCCAGGGTTTCGACGACCAGGTCGTCCTTGGAGCCGAAGTGCCGGTAGAAGCCGCCGTGGGTGAGGCCGGCGGTGTGCATCACCTCTGCGACGGTGACCGCATCGAAGCCCTTGCTCCGGAACAACCGGCCGGCGGCGTCCAGGATCCGTCGCCGGTGCTCGGCCCGCTGCTCTCGAGTGACTTTCATCGCTGCGTCCTCGCGGTTGACGGCTGGGAGACTCCGGTCATAGTATCACCATAATGATGACAATCATCATCATAACAACAGGGGGACAACGATGAGCACTCGACTGGCAATGGCGATGGCGATCCTGGTGGCCTCCGCATCGGTTGCGCACGCGCAACCGGCGCGGTATCCCGACCTGCCGGCGCTGCCGCGCGAGTTGGAGATCGAACTGGCGTTGAATGCAGCTCCGCCGCACCTCCGTGAGGGCGCGACGGTGCTGGTGCTCGAACCGGCCGGGTACGTGACTGCCCGCCAGGGGTCCAATGCGTTCACCTGCCTCGTGACGCGGCGCGGCGGCGATGTTGTACCGATCTGTTGGGACGCCGAGGGCACGCGAACGATGGTGCCGATCGAGACGGAAACCGCAATGCTGCGTCTGGGCGGCGTGAGTATCACCGAGATCGATCGCCGCGTCGCCGACGGCTTCAAGAGCGGCCACTTCCAGGCGCCGGCCAGGGCCGGTATCTCCTACATGCTGTCGCCGCTGCGCTACCGGATCGACGGGTCCGGGAAGGTGACGCGCACCGCTCCTCTGCCGCACGTGATGTTCTTCGGGCCGAACTTGACCGACGCCGACATCGGCGGCGCCCGCGGCACGCCGGCGTTCATGAACAAGGTCGGGCCGGACGGCATGATCATCGTGCCGGTGGGCGCGGCCGAGAAGCAGGCGATCCTCGACGCGACGGCGTCGCTCGCCGAACGCGTGGAGCGGCAGCTGGGCTATCGTCAGCCGTAGCCGGACGCGTTCGCTGTTCGTCGAATCGCCCCGCACGCGCGTCTGAACCGTCCCGGTTCACAGGCGGCACAGGGCCTGGGTGGTGGCCGAGCAATCGCGCGGGCCGACCACGTGGATGCAAGACCCTACTGACTGGCATCAGACACCGACCGGCAGCCCAGCCGCGATCGGGCGGCCTTTTACCTGTTCGGATGACTTATTGATGGCGGAGAGGGTGGGATTCGAACTCTGCCAGCTCCTTTAGAATCTGTAACTTACAGAATCCACGTTGCCATCGCTGCCGGGAATGCCATGGCTCCCGTGGCGCCTTGCACCTGGTTGCACCCGAGTACGCGCAGCTGAT
>JANORI010000781.1:0-9892 GCA_031415235.1 Acidobacteriota bacterium
GCCGGCCGGTCGATCGGCGAGCCGACATCTGGGCCTTCGGCTGCGTGCTCTACGAACTGCTCACCGGCCGGCGCGCCTTCGACGGCGAGGACGTGCCGGAGATTCTCGGCGCGATCATCAAGAGCGAGCCGGACTGGTCGAAGCTGCCGGCCGCGACGCCACGGCACATGCGCACGCTGCTCGCACGATGTCTCGCGAAGGACAGAACGCAGCGGCTGCAGCACATCGGTGATGCGCGGCTGGAGCTGACGGCGCCGTGGGAGAGCTCGCCCGAACCCGTCACGGCACAGCCGCGCGCATCGCGCCTCGGCTGGATCGTGGCTGGCATCGCCACGACAGCAGCCGCCGTCCTGGCCACCCTCCTGCTGCGCGAGCAGCCCACGGCGATACCGCGCGCCGCGCGGTTCCACATCCCCTTGGCCGAAGACCAGCAGTTCACCAACGTCGGGCGTCACGTGCTGACGCTGTCGCCGGACGGCTCGCGGCTCGTCTTCGTGGCCAATGCCCGGCTCTATGGTCGCGATCTCGCGACGGACGAGGTCGAGGTCATCCAGGGTTCGGAGTCGAGAGCCGGCGTGCTCGAGCCCGTGTTCTCGCCGGATGGAGAGCGGGTGGCCTACTACTCGAACGACGACCGCGCCATCAAACGCATCCGCATCAACGGCGGGGGGGCACAGATCATCAGCGAGGCGACCGCTCCAGTCGGAATGAGCTGGGGAGAGGCCGGCCTGTTGTTCGGCGAACGCGACAAAGGCATCTTGCGCGTGAACCCCGAAGGCGGCACTCCTGATGTCGTCGTTGCCGTCTCGGCTCCGTTCGTGGCCGCGTCGCCGCACGCGATGCCCGGCGGCAAGTGGATCGCCTTCAGCCTGGCGGAGGGCAGCAGTGTGGGCCGCTGGGAGCGCGGCGTCATCGCCATGCAGTCACTCACCACTGGCGAGCGCCGCACGCTGGTGAGTTCGGCGACCGACTCGCGTGTCGCCGGGGGTCACCTGTTCTATCGCGCCGGTGCCACGCTGTATGCGGTGGCCCTGGCACCTGATGGCTTGGGCACGCAGGGTACACCGACGGCGATGGTCGAGGGGATTCGCGGCCCCACAACCCCCGATGTCAACCCGCCCACAGGTCAGTACGCCGCAACCTCGTCGGGGGCGCTCGTCTTCATCCGCGGCGGCGTGAGCGCCACGGCAGACCGCCATCTCGCCATCGTCGATGCCACGGGTACCGTTCGCCGGCTTGGCGTGCCACCCAACAGCTACACGGCACCGCGCATCTCGCCTGATGGGCGCTTCGTAGTGGTGGCGGCAGAGGCGAACCGCGAGACCGCGCTCTGGATTCACGAGCTGGCTGGCACCCGCCCGCCGCGCCGGCTGACCTTCGAGGGCGAGAATCGTTTTCCCATGTGGTCGGCCGACGGACTCTGGGTCTACTTCGCGTCGGCGCGCGGGGATGAGCGCGGTCTTTTCAGACAGCGCGCTGATGGCTCGGCTGCAGCTCAGTTGCTTGCCCAGATCGACGAGTTCGTGATGCCGGAGGCGGCTCACCCGGATGGCTCGCTGATCCTGTTCTCGCAGGGCGCGACCAGCGGCGTCTGGAAGCTCGGGGTCCACTCGGTACGGGACGGCACGATCCGGCATTTCGATCACATCACCAGCAATACCGCCCTCCAGGCATCGCTGTCTCCGGATGGCCGGTGGCTGGCCTATGTGGTGGGAAATTTCGCCATAGCCACGACCTACGTCGAGCCCTTCCCACCCACCGGCGTCAAGTACGAGGTACCGCATCGCAGCGAAGCGGCGCATCCGGTGTGGCTGCCGGCGGGCCGGTCGTTGATGTTCCAGGACTACGCCGACCTGTGGCAGGTGGACGTGGAGACCACGCCGTCGTTCCGCTTTGGCCCTGCGCGTCCCGTCCAGCGCGGCGGGGCGGTGACCGGCACGGCGTCGACACGGCGCAATCTCGACGTGATTCCGGGCACGGACAGCTTCGTCGCCGTGGTGCCTCCAGAGGGACAAGGCAGTTCTCCGATAGCTGCTGGGCGTCAGATCAACGTCGTCCTCAACTGGCAGGATGCACTGAGGCAGCAGGTCCCCGCGCAGTGAACCGGCCACCGCGTCCGGACCCACATATGCGCAGCGCGCCTCGCCACCGCGCCGACCGCATGAGGTAGTTCCCACGCGGCCGCGCTATCCTCGCAGACGGTCGTAGCCTTCGTGTCATCTCGCGTCCCTCCCACCCCTGTCGCGCGCGTCGTCGCGATTGTTGCGCTGCTGCTCGGCCTGACGTCGTCTGCATTCGCACAAACGCTGCCGCGGCCGGCCCCAACGGGGGCACACGGCGCCATTCACGGTCGTGTCGTGGACGCCGAGACTGGCGAAGCGCTCGCCGACGTGCTGGTCATCGCGGAGGATGCCGACCGGCGCGCCACCACGGGCGAGGATGGCCGCTTCGTGCTCGACGACGTGCCGGCCGGCCCGCGCACGCTCGTCGTCTCGATCGTGGGCTACGCGCTGGCTCGCCGCGAGGTCATGGTGCCGCCAGGCGCCACTCTCGACGTCATCGTGCCGCTGTCACCAGGCGCTGGCGCCTACACCGAGCAGCTCACCGTGCGCGCTGGCGAGGAGCCGCCGCGGGCCACCGCGCCGGTCGACTTCCGCATGCGATCCGCGGAGCTGCAGGAGCTGCGCGGTGTGCTCGCCGACGATCCATTCCGCGCCATTCAAGCGATGCCCGGCGTGGCCACGGGTGATGACTTTCGCGCCGAGTTCTCGGTGCGCGGCAGCGACTTCCGTCAGATGGGACTTGCGGTGGACGGCGTGCCGGCGCCGTGGCTCGTGCACGGCCCACGGGCCGTCACCGACACCGGCACCGTCGCCATGGTGAACGCCGATGTGCTGGGCGAGATCGGCCTCAGCTCCGGGGCCTCGCCACAACCCTTCGGCAACCGCACTGGCGCCTGGGTGCACAGTACGCTGCGCGAGGGCTCGCGCGACGCCGTCCGCCTCACCGGCTCGCTCTCGGGCACGGGTGCCTCGGCGGTGGTCGAGGGGCCGCTCGGCCGCTCGCGCCGGGGCGCGTGGCTCACGAGCTTCCGCAAGAGCTATATCGACTGGCTGATTGCGCAGCTCGACTTCGAGGAGAACTCGCGCTTCGGATTCACGGACGCGCAGTCGAAGGTCGTGTTCGATCTCTCGCCGCGCCACCAGGTGCAGCTGGCCGGCGTGGGCGGACGGTCCCGGTATCGCGAGCTCGACGAGACGCCGGGCGTCAACAGCATCGCCGTGGCGGATGCCGACACGGCGCTGGTCATCGGCACCTGGCGGTCCACCTTCGGACAGCGCCTCGTCGTGACGCAGCGCGCCACCTGGGCTGGCCTGCGCTACGACAACCGCGGCAGTGCGCAGCAAGTGCTGGCCGAGGGCCGCGAACAGACCGCCGGCTACCGCGCCGACGCCACGTGGCTCGGGCGCGCCGGCCTCACGGCCGAGACGGGCCTCGCTGCCGATCGAGACACCGCCGCGCTGACGTTCCGCGAGTTCAGCAACACCGTGTTCGGCCCCTCCGTGCGCACCACGTCGCGGCGATCGCACGACCGCTGGCGCCTCGGCGGCTACGGCCGCGTCCGGGTAGCGCCGCATGCGGCCGTGTCGATCGACCTGGGCAGCCGCGTCGATCGGGACGTGACCAGCGCCCGCGGCAGCGCCTCCCCGTGGCTGCTGGCGCGGTGGACGCCGCAGGTGCGCTGGTCGATTGCCGCCGGCGCGGGTCTCACGTGGCAGATCGCCGACCTCTCGCTGTGGCCGCCGTCAGGACTTGGGTCGCCTGGTCTCGAGCGCGCCAGATCGGCCGATGTCTCGCTGGAGTACCGCTGGTCGACGTCGCTCGGCGCACAGCTTGCCATCTACGACCGTGCGGAGGCCGCCACGCTGCGGCTGGACGCCCCTATGCCGCGGCTCGTGAACGGCGTCGTGCGCACGCCGGGCGCCACCAATGCGTGGCTCAACGGCATCGACGTCAGCGCGCGTGGCCTCGAACTCACGCTTCGGCGCACGGCATCGCAGGGGCTGGTTGGGTGGGCCAGCTACGGCTACGGCGCCACGCGCGCCACGGAACGCGCCACCGGCGTACGGTACTGGGCCGACTTCGACCAGCGGCACCAGGTGAACGTCTACCTCTCGCGGCGGCTCGGCCCGCGCACCAACGCCGGCGCCAAGTTCCGCTACGGCAGCAACATGCCGATCCCGGCCTATCTGGGCGGCAGCGTCGCGGCGCTCACGCCGTCGGCACGCCGCAACCAGGTGCGCCTGCCAGCCTACGCACGGCTCGATTTACGAGCCAGCCGCACGTTCCACTGGTCCACCAGACGCCTGACGCTGTTTGCCGAAGTGCTGAACGCGCTCGACCGCAACAACCTCGGCCGAACCGGCGGCACCATCCGCGCCAGCGGCCTCGTCACCGGATACACCGAGCCGCTGTTGCCGCGCCTGCCCTCCGCCGGCCTGCGCGTCGAGTTCTGAGGTCCCTGCCACACGTCTGGACCCGGCCAAGATGGAGTCTCACCCCACTATGCAGAGCATGGGGTCTGAGCGGGTCTGACCTGGTCTGACGCTACTGGGCAAGCAGAGCCCGTATTTCCGCGAGCGTGCCGGCCGGGTCGTCTTCCTGGATGGCGTGCCCGGCATTCATGGGCTTGCCAGTCACGTTCACCCCGCGCTCCTTCCATATGGCGAGCACGTCGTAGAGACGGCCCATCGGCGCCTTGGCGCCCCACAGCGCCAGCACCGGACACGCGATCTGGGTGGCGAGATCCGCTGCGTCGTGCCTGAGGTCGATCGACGCGCTGGCCCGGTAGTCTTCGCACATGCCGTGAATGTTGGCCGGGTCGCTCTGCGCGCGCAGATACTCGAGGCGCACGTCGTCGCCAGTGCCGGCGGCCTTGGCGCGCTGGCCGTCGTAGAGCGCCTGCAGCTCGATCTCGGGGCCGGGCGCGGCGCGCACGTAGTTGAACCAGTGGAAGTAGACCTGGATGAACTCGATCGTGACGTGGGTGTAGAGGTAGTGCGTGGGCACGATGTCGAGCACGGCCAGCTTCGTGACGGCCTGCGGATGATCGAGCGCCAGACGGTGGCCCACGCGGCCGCCGCGGTCGTGGCCGATCACGGGGAAGCGATCGAAGCCGTAGTGACGCATCAGCTCCACTTGATCGAGGGCCATCGCGCGCTTCGAGTAGTTGACGTGATTCTCGCCATCCGCCGGCTTGCTGCTGTCGCCGTAGCCGCGCAGGTCGGGCACGATCACCGTATGCGTCCTGGCCAGTTCGGGCGCCACCTTGCGCCACGAGATGTGCGTCTGCGGCGCGCCGTGCAGCAGCAGCACGGGCGGCCCCGATCCCCCCTTCAGCACGTAGACTTCTGCGCCCGAGGTCGTCACGCGCTCGGCCGTGAAGCCGGGGAAGAAGCGCAGCGTGGTGCCGCGAGCCGGCACGACGGCGCTCTGGGGCGCGGCCGGTGCGAGCGAGGGTGCCGGCGTCTGGGACGGAGCCTGGGCATCCGCGGGCGCACCGGCGCCGCGCGTCCACGACGACGCGGACACGCGAGCAGCAGACACGGCGGACACGCCGGCCAAAGCCAGCGCATGGGACAGCCATTCGCGACGCGGCATCTCGGACATGCGCGCATGCTAGCAGCCTGCCGAGCGGCAAGTCACCATCTGGCGTACGGGTCGCGGGTTGCCGTACAGATCACGGGCCCGACGGGAGTGTTTCCCTCCAGGCCCTTGGTCTTTTCCTCTTCACCCGCCCGAGTCCCGAGTCCCGAGCCCGGAGTCTCGAGCCCCGGCTCTTTAGAAGCGCGACGCCCGAATCCACGTATCCGAACGCGCCCACGCCTTCTCGAACGCCGCGTCGATCTCGGCGGTGGGCTTGCCCTGCGCCTTGAGCGCCTGGGCCAGGCCAAGGATCGACCAGCCGTTGTGCTCGTGTTCCGCCAGCTCCTTGCGGTAGGTGGCTTCCGCGTCGGCAGCACGGCCTGCCTCGAGTTGCATCGCCCCCAGCCACTGCCGCGCATCGAAGGGCAGCGGCTCGGGCTCGTCGTACTCGATCGCGTCATCAGCGACCACCGCCCGCTCGAACGCCGCCAGCGCGCCAGCCTTGTCGCCAGTGGCCCGCAGAATCTCGCCCTCGAGAATGCCCGAGGCCACGCCCAGCAGCGTCTTGGCGGGGTGATTCCGGAATTCCTGTTTGGACGTGGTCTCGGCCGTCTTCACGCGCGCCAGGAACAGCCGCGCGAAGTCGATCTCGCCCTGGCGCAGTCGCGCGTAGCCCTGCGCGAAGTCCCACAGGCCGGCATTGACCTCGCGTTCGGGACGCTTGGTCACCTGCAGGATTTCGTCGAAGCGGCCGAAGCGGAAGAGCGTGATCACCTGATAGGTGGTGTCGCCGGTGCTCTTGGCGTAGTCCTTCCCCGCCTGCGTGGCCACGCCGCCCTGGCCGTCGTTCGACGCGGCGAAGAGCAGCATGTGCAGGTTGTGGTCGGGATAGATGGCGAAGCCTTCACCGATGGCCGCCTTCAAATCCGAATGCCACGCCTGGATGTTGGCGCGCACGCCGTCGTTCCAGCGACCCATCTCGTTCCAGGTGTGCGACGGCATGTGGTTCATGTGGCTGGCGCCGGGCACGACGTTGCCGAGGAACTCGGCGCACGCGGCGGCCTTCTCGGGCTTCACGGTGGACTCGGTGGCATGCACGTAGAGATGGCAGGCGCCGGGGTGCTTGATGTCCTTGGCGAGCACGCGCTCGAGGGCGGAGTGCAGCCGCTGCACGTTGGGGTTGTCGAGATCGCGGCGGCCGCGGCGCGGCTCCATCAGGAAGAGCGCGTCGGCGTAGAGCGTGCCGGCGTCAAGGTCATCGGGATACTGCTCCGACACCTTGCGCATCGCGTCGGCGTAGGCCTTGTCCTGCTCGATGCGCGCCTTGGGCTCGAAGTCCGGCACGTAACGCACGGCGAGCGCCTCGATGAAGGCGCGCTCCTGCGGCGTGGCCGTGGCCTTCATCGACAGGGCCTTCTGTGCCGCGGCGTAGGCAAAGGGCGACTGCTCGGCGATCATCGGGCCGTTCAGATAGGAGCCCCAGGCCCAGGCTTCGCCCCAGTAGCAGATGGCGCAGCTCGGGTCGCGCTTCCATGCTTCGCGGAACGAGCGCACGGCGTCGAGCTTGGCGAAGGAATACATCATCTGGAAGCCTTGGTCGAAGAACGCCTGGGCTTCGTAATTGGTGGAGGAGATCTTGCGGGTGAAGGGGCCGAGGCCCACCGTGTAGAGCGGAATCGGTTCGGATACGTATTTCGGCAGCGTCAGCGGGTCGGCTTTGGCGCCTGCGGTGGCGGTGGGCGCCGCCATGGGCATCTCGTGCTGCGCCAGCGCCGGTGACACCGGCAGCAGCCACGCCATGCTCGCCGCGAGCACGGACATTCGAACACGACGACTCGTACACCCCATGGAATCCTCCCGGGTCCAGCCTCGCGCGGACCGGAGAAGATCATAGCGGAAAGACCTTCGATTGATGTGAGAACGCGTGCGCCGGAATGGAACCGTGGCAGTTTCTGCATCACGCGGAGATGTCTCCGTGACAGGCCCCGTTGCAGGCGATGACATGTCCTGGGGCGGCATGACCCGCAGGGACTGGCTCACCGCCATGGCCGAGGTGTCACCGGGCCTGCTTCATGCGGCGCGGCAGCTCGGCGCGGCCACGACGCGCCACTCGACGACGACCCCACCACGTGGTCCATCGCCGAACTCGGCGCAGCGCTGGCCTCCGGGCGGATCACGCACATCGACGTCACAGCGGCGTATCTCGCGCGCATCGCGCGGCACAACGGAGCGCTCGGCGCGTTCGTGACGGTGGCGCGCGACCGCACCCTCGACGACACGCGCCGCCTGATGATGCGCCTGGGCCCCCGCCGAGTTCGGGCGCGCCGTCGCGAGCGTGTTCGCCGAAATGGACGTACTCGCCATGCCAACCGTGCCGGTCGTGGCGCCGCGCATCGACGGCCCGATCGAGGGCATGCGCATCCTGCGCAACAGCTGGCCCTTCAACGCCGCCCGCGTGCCCGCCGTGTCGGTGCCCTGCGGTGACGGCGCCGACGGCCTGCCCGTGGGCCTGCAACTCGTCGGGCGCATGTTCGACGACGCCCGCCGGCTGGCCGTGGCCGCCGCCGTCCGGCAATAGTAACGGGGCCTGTCACGGAGACAACCTCCGGCGCTGCATTATCTGCGTACCGCATGCCGCGATGCCTCCCGGCGAATCGACGTGCGCGAGTCTCCAGCTCACCCCGACAGGCCGCGGGAACTGCGCTACAGTTCTTGGCTTGAGGTCCCTGTCCATGCGCCCCACATCCCGCCGATCCCTGTTCGCCACCGCCAGCGCCGCCATCGTGGCCATTGCCGCCGCGACGATGTTCGCGCAGACCCCCGCCAGGGTTGCCGTCCCGAAGCTGACCGCGCCCGAGAAGTTCTTCGGGCATGCGATCGGCGCCGACTACGTGCTGCCGAACTACACGAAGTTCGCGGAGTACGTGCGGTTGCTCGACAAGGAATCCGACCGCATGGTCGTGCAGTCGATCGGCAAGACCGCCGAAGGGCGTGACCAGTTGATGGCGATCGTCACGGCGCCCGAGAACTTCAAGAGACTCGAGCGCTACAAGGAGATCTCGCGCCGGCTGTCATTGGCCGAGGGGCTGACCGACGATCAGGCGCGCGCGCTTGCCAAGGAAGGCAAAGCCGTGATTTGGATCGACGGCGGCCTGCACGCCACCGAGGTGCTCGGCGCGCAACAGCTGATCGAGACCATCTACCAGTTCGCGAGCAAGACCGATGAGGAGACGATGCGCCTCCTGCGCGACGTGATCATCCTGGCCACGCACGCCAATCCCGACGGCATGGAGCTCGTGTCGGATTGGTACATGCGCAAGCCGACGTCCACCGAGCGCAGCACGGGCCAGCTGCCGCGGCTCTACCAGAAGTACGTCGGCCACGACAACAACCGCGACTTCTACGCGATGAATCAGCCCGAGAGCACCAACATGAACCGCGTGCTCTACCGCGAGTGGTATCCGCAGATCATGTACAACCATCACCAGACCGGCCCCACCGGCACGGTGATGTTCTCGCCGCCCTTCCGCGATCCTTTCAACTACGTCTACGACCCGCTCGTCGTGAACACGCTCGACCAGGTGGGCTCGGCCATGCACGCGCGCTTCGACGCCGAGGGCAAGCCGGGCGTGACCACGCGGTCGGGATCGAACTACTCCACGTGGTGGAACGGCGGGCTGCGGACGATGGCCTACTTCCACAACCAGGTGGGCCTGCTCACCGAAAGCATCGGCAATCCCACGCCCGAGCAGATCGGCTTCGTGCCGGATCGCATGCTCGCCAAGGGCGACTACGCCGCGCCCATCGCACCGCAGACCTGGCACTTCCGCCAGTCCATCGACTACTCCCTCACCGCCAACTACGCCGTGCTCGACTTCGCACAGCGCTACCGCGAGACGCTGCTCTACAACATCTACGTGATGGGCCGGAACGCCATCAAGCGCGGCAGCGAAGATCACTGGACCGACTACCCCAAGCGCGTCGCCGAGGTGAAGGCCGCGATCGCCAAGGACATGAAGACCGAGTCGACCGACCCCCGGATGGTGGCCGGCGGCCGCGCGCAGGTGGTGCCCACGAAGTACTTCTCGCTGCTGCGCAAGCCCGAGTGGCGCGACGCGCGCGCCTACGTGCTGCCGGCGGGCGAAGGCGACTTCCTGACGTCCACCAAGTTCGTCAACGCGCTCATCAAGGCGGGCGTGGTCGTGCACCGCGCCACGGCGCCCTTCAGCGCCGGCGCCAAGCAGTA
>JANORI010000782.1:0-8960 GCA_031415235.1 Acidobacteriota bacterium
TACCGGAACGTCCAGCCGACGCCGAACTTCAGCTCGGGGCTGTCGAGCGCGCCGATCTTGAACTCGAAGAACAGGCCGTCCGATTGCTCCACGCCGATCAGGAAGTTGAGTCCCGCTTCGCTGTTGGTCTCGCGACCGTCGTCCTTGCCGCGGTCGAACGAGTAGAGGTTCACCGCCGGGCCGCCACCGGCGTAGAGCCGCCAGCCGTTGCGAGGCGGGAACTTATAGGCGAACTCGAAGTTGAGCGCCACCAGGGTGAGGTCGTCGCCCAGGCCGGCCTCGATGTTGGGTCGGAAGTGCACGCGGTCGACGAGCGCGTCGGTCTCGTAGTGCGCGCCGAAATAGAACTGGTCGGGGTCGATCGACACGCCGCCGCGCACGCCCGGGCCTTGCGCCAACGCCAGACTGGGCATGAGCACGACGCTCCCCAGAATGAGTAAAAAGTGCATCACCGTCAGCTTCTTCACCGCTTTGCCGTGCATGGCGCCTCCGTGGACCAACCTCTGCACGCAGCGTGCCAGATGAGTGCGCGGTAAGCAGAACACGGACCCGATCTGGCGCGCTACGGTGCTACAGTCTGCCGGAAGGAGCCGGCCGGCATGGTCGGCGGCGGCGGGTTGCAGGACAGGAGGCCCTGGGATGCGAACACGGACATCGACTCTGGGACGGGTTGGTCGCCGTGGAAGTCGGCTCGCCGGCAGCCGCGTAGTCGGCCGCTCCGACCTGGGTCGATGGCCGCGCGCCGCGTGGCAACGACCAGGATCGGCCCACGCCGCCCGCCTTCGCGGAGGGTTGGGGTCTCGGGAAGCCCGACGTCGTCTTCGCCCTGCCGGCGCCCTGCGCCATCCCAGAAACGGGCGGGATCCCTTACCGCTACATGCGCATCCCGACCGGGCGACGAAGGTCGCGTGGATGCAGGCGGTATGAACGCCGATCACGCGCCGTGGTGCCTGTAGCCGTAGCGCCCGGCTCCGGCGTCGGGCTCCGGCGAGCGGCTGTGGCCATCGCGCTCGTCGCGGCCGCCGTCACGATGAATCGCGGAGCGTATTCCGCCAGCTTCGTCGATGCGTCCGGCTACCTCGCCGCGGCGCAGCTGCTGCGAGAAGGCCGGCTCGCCAGAGCCGTGCCCCTGCAACTCATCCCGGCCGTGCGAGATTCCGGTGCCACCACCTCGCCGGTTGGGTTCCGCCCGGGTATCGGGTCGGGCACGGAGGTGCCCTATTACCCCCTCGGCTATCCCATGCTCATGGCCGCCGCGATGCACGTGGGCGGTGAGCAGGCCGCATATCTCGTGGCGCCGCTGGCGCTGGCGGCACTCATCGTGTGCGTGTTCCTGCTCACGGAGATGCTGGCCGGCGGCGTGGCGGGCGTGCTGGCCGCCGTGTTGATGGCGGCCAACCCAATTGCGCTGCAGAACAGCATCACGGCGATGAGCGACGTGCCGGCCGCCGCGTGCTGGGCGGCGGCCTGGTACTTCGCGCTGCGCGGCACGTCCGGCGGGGCGGCCGCCGCGGGCGCCCTGGTGGCGCTGGCCTGCCTGATCCGGCCCAATCTCACCGCCATGGCGGTGGTGCCCGGCATGTTGATCCTGTACGGAGGGGCACGATCCGCACCGGCGCGGTGGTCGTGTACGCCGACGGCGGTGTTCGGCCTCGTGGCGGCCGCGGGACCGCTGGCCACGGCGTGGTCGCAGGCCGTCTTGTTCGGCACTGCGTTCCAGCCGGGGTATCTCGGATGGGAGACCTTCTTCGATCGCGGGCACGTCGCACTCAACGTGCGCGCCTATCCACGCCTCTTCCTCGACGTGTTCGGATGGCTGCCACTGACCGGCCTTGCGATGGCCGTGCTGAGCTCCGCGGGAGCCGCCCGGGTCCTGGTTGTGTCAGGCCTGGCATTCATCGCGCTCAACATCGGACTGTATCTGCCGTATTTGCCCCACGACCATTGGCCGTTCCTGAGGTTTTTCCTGCCGGCGCTGGCCGCGCTGACCGTGCTGTTCTCCGCCACGGTCGGTCTGGCCATGAACGCGCTCCGGCAGCGTCGCCTCACGGCGCTGGCGTGGCTGCTGCCGCTGGCCGCCAGTGCGATCATCTGGCAGGGCCGCAGCGTCACGACCTACGTGCTCGATGAATGGAAGGTCCACCTGCGCGTGCCCGTCATGGGCCGGTACTTGCGCGAGGTCTTGCCGAAGAACGCCGTGGTCATCGCATTCTTCCACGGCGGCTCGGCGGCGTACTACACGGGACACAATGTGGTGAGCCTGGAATGGATGCTGGGACCGGCTCTCGACGAGGCCCTCGATGAGCTGGTGGCCAACCTCGAGCGTCTCGGCTGCGCGCCGGTGTTCGTCGTGGACGAAGCGCTGGAGGAACCCACCTTGAAGGAGCGCTTCAAGGGATCCACCCATGCCGCGCTCGACTGGCCCGCGCGCGCGGAGTTCATCACCACAGAGCGCATCCGCTATTTCGTGGCGTCGGACCGGCAACGCCATCTGGCCGGCGAACGGTGGGCCACCGACGTGCTGCGGCCCTAGTGACCTGGCGCACCGTGAGTGCCCGAGTGTCGCCCGATCCGGCCGGCCACCGCCAGACGAACGGTCCAGCCTCGACGAGAATGGCGCGACCGAGGTGCTGGTACGGATCGAACAGGCGCGGTCCACCGCCCGTCTCTACGCGCGAGCCGATCTGACGCTGGGCCTGCTGGCCGGGGCGGCCAGCACCACGCCGCATCAGGTGTCGGAGGCGCTGAACCGTTTCGGCGGGCACCACCCTCGATGCGCTGCACCTCAACCCTGACGGCAGATTTCGGTCGGTTTCAGGGACAAACGGGGGCCGGGGTCTGATACTGGACGTTCTGTCACCCCCTGGACCAAGTGACGCGCGAGCGGCAGCGTCAGACCGCTGCGGCACGCTCATGCGTGAGCCCGAATGGCGTTGTCTGCTCCTGACGCGGCCCTGGTGACGGACGGGGGCGTCTCGATTCCGCCTGTCTCGATTCTGCCTGGCGACGCGCCGGCGCCGTTGGTGATAGCGTATCGCGCATGCGAATGACCATTCTGCTTGCCACGCTCTTCTCCGTCTCCGCCAGCCCGCTCTTCGGCCAACTGGCCCCCTACAATGCCGAGGGGGTCACGACCGGCCACTTTCACATGTTTGTGAACGATCCCGAGCCGATCAAGAAAATCTTCGTCGAGATCCTGGGCGGCCGCGTCACGGCCACCGGTTCGCTCGAGCTGATCAGTTTCCCTGGCGTGATGGTGGTGCTCGGCAAGTCGCGCACGCCGCCGACCGGCGGTTCGGATGGATCCACGGTCAACCACGTGGGTTTCAAGGTAAAGGACCTCGCCCCCATCAAGGCCAAGTTCGCCGCGGCTGGCCTCACGCTGGCGCTGGATAACGACGCCAACAAGCAGATCATCGCCAATTTTCCCGAAGGTGTCCGAGTCGAGTTCACCCAGGATACCGCCCTCTCAACACCCATCGCCTTCCACCACTTCCACCTCTCGACACCCAATCAGGAGGCCCAGCGCGCGTGGTACGTGAAGATGTTTGGTGGCGCCGAAGGCATGCGCGGTGTCTTTCCGGCGGCCATGTTTCCAGGCGGTGAAGTCGACTTCCTGAAGGCGCCCGCCGCGCAGGCGCCGACCAAGGGCCGCTCGCTCGATCACATCGGCTTCGAGGTCAAGGATATCGAGGCGCTCTGCAAGAAGCTCGAGGCCGCCGGCGTGACGTTCGACCTCACCTGGCGCGCGCTGCCCGCATTGGGCGGCCTGAAGATCGCCTACGTGTTGGACCCCGAAGGTACGCGCATCGAAATCACGGAAGGCTTCATGGGCAAATAGGCCGAGTCCCGGCTGGCATCCCGAGACCTGAACCGTGCGGGCGGCGTCGACGTGGCCGGAATCTCAGCGCGGCACGAACCTGGGCGGAGGGAACGAAAGGAGCTCGAGGAATTTCAGTCGACCACGACGTGCACTGCAGGGCCATCACACTATTGTAGCCACTGGGCCCTCAGCCGCGCGCGGTCCACGGCCGTCCCGCGCAGGTAGACCTGTGAGATCCGACGGGTGGTGGTGATGTCGTCGAGCGGGTTCGCGTCGAGCACGATGAAGTCGGCGCTCTTGCCAGGTACGATGGTTCCCAGATCCTCGAGGCCGAGAATGCCCGCCCCGGTGCGCGTCGCGGCCACCAGCACCTGGGCCGGCGTCATGCCTGCCGCCACCATGTTCTCGACCTCGGTGTGCGCGGTCCAGCCGACGAACTGGTCGCCGAGTTGTCCCCCGCCATCGGTCCCAACGCCAATCCGGGCGCCGGCGGCGCTCAAGCGTGCGGTCGAAGCCGGCAAGACCGCCTGCCAGGACGCTGGCTCGTACCTGGCCACCGACGTGCCCGAGGAACTGGTCCGCGCCATCATGCAGAGCCGAAAGGACTAGGCGGCGAGCCGTCGTGGGCGCGATGCCGTCGCTCCAACTACCGCCGCTCCGCGAGCAGGCCGAACGCCAGTGGCGGACGCCGATGGTGGGTCGCCGACTCATAGGCCGTCCCCACCTTGATGAGAGTGGGCTCCTCGCCCTGGCCGGAGAAGAACGTCAGCGCGACCGGCATCGGGTGCCGAAGCGTCGACTTTGGCGTTCCAGGCGCCAGGGTCGAGATGTAGTCCTTCTTGTCCGGGCTCAAGGCGTAGCGGGGTTCGTAGACCACGTCGGTCAGGCCGGCCGGTACGACGACCCTGGGAATCTGGAAGAACGGCGTGATCCCGTCCAGGCTGTTGGCGCCGACATTCGGCCCCTGAATCTTGGGTGTGGGCACGGTGTTCTCCGGATGCACGAACGCGTCGATGCGGTTCTCGTACATCACTCTCAACAGCGCCAGCCTGGCGACGTAGCTGCGGGCGAGGCGGTCGCCCTTGCTGTCGGCGCCATGACGGGCGAAGGTCACCCAGTTCTGCGCGCCGGCCCGTGATTCGTCGTCACGAAACTTCGCGTTCGACACCCACGCGGTCCAGTTCGTGATTCTGCTGTCCCCTCGATCGAGGAGATAGCGGTCGATGTCGAAGGTGAAGTCCGCGCACAGCGGTGACGACCCACACGGCGTCGCCCGGGCCCCGAACGTCTCGAAGTTGGTGATGTTGACGGCGCTCGTGAGCGGCGCCAGGCGCTTGCTCAATTTGACGAGGTAGTCGTACGACGTGACGTCGTATCCGGGCACGGCAAATACAAGCGCGCCCGAGCTGTCGCGCCTGGAGAACATCTCCGGCATCAGCCACGGCAGGAGCTCCGAGAGCGCGTCGCCGAAGGAGTAGCGCATGTTCGCTACATCCGGATCGTCCACGTAGCCTGGCGTGACCGACTCCACGAGTTCGGCGCCGAGCCGATCGCGCAAAACCGTCTTGATCTCGCGATCCAGTTGATCGGAGATGGCTTCGTGATTGGCCGTGCGCTTGACCATGTGCTCGCGGATGATGCCGATACGCAGCCCCTGCAGCGGCCGTCCATTCCGGGCGAGCGCCTCGTCGTCGACGGAGTAGCTGGCGTACGGCGCCTCGGACACCAGCGCTTTGGGCAACGCGGTAAACGGATCCCGCGAGTCGTAATAGCCCGTCGTGGGGTCTCTGAGCGCGTCGAGTACCCTCACCGCGTCGGTGAGCGTGCGCGCGTGAATGCCCGCGCGGTCGTTGAACCACTGATAGCCGATGCCGCCTCCGTCAGGCAGCAGTCCTTTCGTCGTGAGCAGCGTCGTGATGCCGTTTCTGGATGCGGGCCCCTGACACGACGCCCCCGACTGCTCGCAGATGCCGATGGTCGCTAGATTGGCGGACACTGCCACGCCCGAGCCGCCGCTCGAGCCGCGCGGCACGCGTTCGGTATCGTACGGATTGCACGACTGACCGGCCCATGAACCCATCGTCTGCTGACCCGGCACCAGCCTGGACGTCGGTGTCGCGGCGCCTCCCGGATCGCCAGGGCCGCCGTTGAATTCATGGGCGACGGACTTGGCATAGATGATCGCGCCTTTCGCGCGAAGGCGCGTCACGACGGTGGCATCGACCGGCGGCACATCCATGGCGAAGTTCACGTCGTTGTTCGCCGTCGTCCGCATGTCCTTGGTGTCGTACGGGTCCTTCACCGCCGTGGTGATGCAGTACATCGGCAATGCCACCAGATCGGGTTTGGTGCCGTACTGCGCGTCGAGCTCTGCGGCCCGTTCCAGCGCATCCGGCTGCCGCCTGAATGACTCGCACTTGGGTGGCGCATTCGCCGGGAGGGGACCGGTCGAGGGATGCGCATCGAAGGCACCCCGGCACGTGACCGACCGTTCGCCACGGATGTTCAGCGTCTCGAGCGCGTTGAGTTGGCCGGCATTCGGCAGGCCCACCCGCATCCCGCGCTGCGCGCTGACAGCGGGATCGGACACGGTCCGCTCCATGCGGCCGTAGTCGAGCGGCAGCCCTCGGTACTGCTCCACGTCGGGCAGGATCGTGGCGGCCCTCACGGTCTTGGTGGGGAAGACCAGTGGCGCGCCAGCGCGAACATATCCCGTCGCGGGTGCGACATCGGCGCCGTCTGCCGTCAGCAACGCGGTGCAGACGCCGTTATAGGCCGCGGCGCGGTTGATGTATGCCTGCACCACACCCGTGCAGGTGGTCTGTCCCGACGCGATCGCCGCGTGGATGCTGGCGATCGTGGCCTCTTCCACCTGGAATTGGCCTCGAGACTGGGCTGCCACCCCACTGCGGCCGGACATCCCCGTGCCGATGGCAGCGCACAGACCCAAGAGCGCGATCGAGACGCCGAGTGCCGTCGAACCTCGAGGCACGATACCCCCAGTCTTGACCATGACCTTCATCGCTGTTGAACCACCCTCCTCAGTGAAAAGACGCCGGTCGTCTCGCCCGAATGCCCACGAGGGGCGCCAGACTAGTGTGACCACTGCGCCCCGAGGCGCGCACGGTCCACGGCCTTCCCGCGCAGGTAGACCTGTGAGATCCGACGGGTGGTGGTGATGTCGTCGAGCGGGTTCGCATCGAGCACGATGAAGTCGGCGCTCTTGCCAGGTGCGATGGTTCCCAGATCATCGAGGCCGAGAATGCCCGCCCCGGTGCGCGTCGCGGCCACCAGCACCTGGGCCGGCGTCATGCCGGCCGCCACCATGTTCTCGACCTCGGTGTGCACGGTCCAGCCGACGAACTGGTCGCCGAGTTGTCCCCCGCCATCGGTCCCAACGCCAATCCGGGCGCCGGCGGCGCTCAACCGCGCGATGCCCTCGGCCATGCTCTCCCACGCCGCGCGCGCCCCCTCACGCTCCTCTGGAGTCTGGCTGGCCAGCCGCGTCTGTAAGCGTGCGATCTGCCCGGCCGACACGGTCTGCTGCACCAGTGGATGCACGGGATTCAGCCACGGCGCCGACACGGCCCGCCGCGGCCCGCCGAGCGCCAGCAGGATGAACACCTGGGGTCGCGCTTTCACCAGCTCGACCAGTTCGTCGTCCACGCGGTTGAACGCGTGCCCGAAGCCGTCGACCCCCGCTCGCAGCAGCGCCTTCGCGTCGTCGAGCGCGGTCGCATGCACCATCACGCGCATGCCGTGCCGATGCGCCTCGTCGATGATCGCCCCATAGAGATCGGGGGTGAGCTTGCGCACGGCGCCTCCGCGGTCGTCGACCCACGTCTTGACGATCGTCACGCCGCGCGCGGCCAGCTCTCCGACCGCGGCACGAGCCTCTTCCCCGGTGGTGATGCGGTACGCGGCATGCCGCATGTTGTCGGGTCGCACCTCGTCGGGCGGCGCCAGGCCACGTCCAGCGGTGAGAAAGCGCGCCGCATCCGGAATGCGGCCGGCATGTGAGTCGTCGCGTACCTCGAACGGGAGATCCGTGAAGTCCGAACCCATGGCCTGCCCCGCGGCCACGCCGAAGTACGCGTAGCGCTGCAGATGGTCCACGATGTTCTCGCGCGTGTAGTTCTGCGGACCGCTCGTGAGGTCGCGCATGTAGCCGATGTGCGCATGTGCGTCGATCATCGCCGGCATGATCGTCTTGCCCGCCACGTTTACCCGCGTCGCTCCCGCGGGAACGCTGACGCGCCCCTGCTCACCGACGGCGACGAACGTGCTGCCGTCGACCACGAGCGTGGCGTGCTCGATGGGCGGGCTGCCGTCGCCGGTGATGAGACGTGCGCCCTCGAACACGAGGGTGCGCGTCTCCGCAACGATGTCGGTCGGCGGAGCCGCGCACGCCGTGGCGACGACGACGGTTGCAGCCAGCACGGCGCCCCGCCCAATCACACGAGTCAGTGGAGGCATGATGGCAGCCAACCGTCGGCGCCGGTCGTCACGGTGCCTGAGAGCTATTTCACCGCGAAGCAGTAGAAGAGCCCGGCGCCGCCGGTGGCCACCAGATTCGGCTGGCTGCACCCCCGGCTCGGATGCGTCGCGTTCCAGGAACTGTTGCCGCCGCCCTGCTTGTCGTGGTGCCCGAGTTGCGCGCTCCCCGTGCTGTTGCCGGTCCAGTTGTTGCACGTGTGGTCGGCGCTATCGGCGAAGGCCCGGCCGTCGGAGGTCGAACCGGTCAGGATGTCGTGCTGGTTCGGCTTGTCACCGACGCCGTTCACGAGCTCCCCCTTCTCGTTCAGCGCGAGTTGCTTCCCCAGCGGGTTGCCGATGCGTGCCTGCTCGATGGTGTCGCCGTGGAGCACAGTGTTGTCTACCGCGATGACCTGGCCGCGCGCGTTGTGCCACGGGCCGCTACCGATGCGATCGCGCGCGTTGACCGCACCAGGTCCCTGCGTGCTGAGGTACGCATGCCACGCGGCCGCGCCCCGTCCCGCCGCGGCGGCGAGCGCCTGGCAGTGCGCATCCGCGCCAGCCAACCCGCCGAGATTGGCACCGTCGCCCTTGCCGACGCTGGTGACGAAGAACGACATGGGCGGTGGCGGAGCGGCGGCGGGCTGCCCGCCGGCGGCCC
>JANORI010000783.1:0-8685 GCA_031415235.1 Acidobacteriota bacterium
CCCGGGACCCGAGCCCTTACGCCAAGCCGAGCGCGGCCTTGGCCTGGCCGACGATGGCGGCAAACGCTGCCGCATCGCGCGCCGCCAGTTCCGACAGGCTCTTGCGATCGAGTTCGATGGCCGCCTTCTTCAGGCCGTTCATGAAGACGCTGTAGGAGAGACCGTGCTCGCGCGCGGCCGCGTTGATGCGCATGACCCAGAGGCTTCGGTAGTCGCGCTTCTTCCGCTTGCGACCGGTGTAGGCGTAGACGCCTGCCTTGTCGGCCGCCTCCTTCATGAACTTGTAGAGCTTGCTCTTGTTCTGGAAATAGCCCTTGGTGAGCTTCTCCAGCTTCTTCCGCTTGGCACGACGTACCGTGCCGCGTTTGACGCGAGGCATGACTGGCTCCTGATGTAGCGGCTAGGGAGTAGCGAGGTTCGCTGAATTTGTAACCCGCGAAGAACGCGGGCACCCTTGAGCGCGACGTGCGGAAGTGCCCTAGCCGCCAGCCATCGCGCGTAGGGACCGGAGATCAGGGACTGGGGACCAGGACGGCTCTTGTCTCGAGCATCCCTGGTCCCTGGTCCCTGGTCCCTACAGGTTACTAGTCGTAGGGCAGCATGCGACGCAGCTTGTTCTGCTCCGAGTCGGAGACCAGCTTGCTGCCGCGGGCGTGCCGCTTCATCTGCGTAGACTTGCTCGTCAGCAAGTGACGCTTGAACGCCGCGGCGCGCGTGAACTTGCCGGTGCCGGTCTTCTTGAAGCGCTTCGCCGCGCCCCGGTGACTCTTGATTTTCAGCTTCTTCGCCATGTTCGTCTCTAGCTTTCCGTCAGCTCTTCGCTACCGTCGGTCGCCCGGGTGGGCCGCGCCGCCGGCTTGCTGCCGCGCTTCTGCGACAGGATCGTGTGCATCTGATTGCCTTCCTGCCGCGGCATCGTCTCGGGCAGGGCCACGTCGGTCAGGTCCTCGATGAGTCTGGTCAGGATCCGGTGGCCAATTTCTGGGTGCGCCATTTCCCGACCCCGGAAGAACACCGTCGCCTTCACCTTGTCGCCGTCTTCGAGGAAGCGCTCGATGTGCTTCTTCTTGAACTGGTAGTCGTGCTCGTCCACCTTGGGGCGGAACTTGATTTCCTTGACCTCGATGACCTTCTGGTGCTTTTTCGCTTCGCGTGCCCGCTTGGCCTCCTGGTACTGGAACTTCCCGTAGTCCATGATCCGGCAGACCGGCGGCACGGCAGTGGGCGAGATCTCCACGAGGTCGAGTCCCTTGGACCGGGCAATCGTGAGCGCCTGCGGCGGCGGCATGATGCCCAATTGCTGGCCCGTTTCGTCGATGACCCGGATTTCGCGTACCCGGATGCGCTCGTTGGTGCGGACCCGGTCGTCACGACGGCCGGAACGGTTACGATCGAATGCGATAGTCAGCCTCCAGACGGAAAGAGTTTAGGATAGCCGCTTCTCGGCAACCTCGGCAAGCGCTTCCGACACAAATCTGTCGAGCGGGGTCGCGCCGAGGTCGCCTTTGGAGCGGTGACGCACGGCCACGGCCCGGTCGGCGGCCTCGCGATCGCCGATCACCAGCATGTAGGGCAGCTTCTGCAGCTGGGCTTCACGAATCTTGTAGTTGACCTTTTCCGGGCGTTCGTCGATGACGGCGCGGAGCCCGGCGGCCTGCAGGGCGGTCAGCACCTCGTGGGCGTAGGCGTTGGCCCGGTCGGTGATGGGCAGCACCGCCACCTGCACTGGCGCCATCCACAGGGGGAAGGCCCCGGCGAAGTGCTCGATCAGGATGCCGATGAAGCGCTCGAAACTGCCGAAGATGGCACGGTGGATCACGACCGGCATGTGGGTCGTGTTGTCGGCGCCCACATAGCGCAGGTCGAACCGGGCCGGCATCTGGTAGTCGAGCTGAATGGTGCCGCACTGCCACTTCCGGCCCAGAGCGTCGGTGATGTCGAAGTCGATCTTCGGGCCGTAGAACGCGCCCTCGCCGATTTCGAGCACGTAGGGCTGCGCGGCCCGGTCGAGCGCTTCGCGCAGGGCGGCCTCGGCGGCATCCCAGGTGGCCACCTCGCCCAGGAACTTCTCAGGCCGCGTGGCGAGCTTGGCGGTGTACTCCAGCCCGAAGTCGCCGTAGACGCGCTGCATGAGCTTCAGCAGCGCCTCGACCTCGGACCCAATCTGGCCGTCGGTCACGAAGCAGTGGGCGTCGTCCTGCGAGAACTGGCGCACGCGCGTCAGGCCCGAGAGCACGCCCGAGGCTTCGTTGCGGTGCAGCGGCGTCTGTTCGTGGAGCCGCAGCGGCAAGTCCTTGTAGCTGCGCATCTCGCTGGCGAAGACCAGCATGTGGCCGGGGCAATTCATGGCCTTGAGGGCCATGGCGTCGCCGTCCTTCGACTCCACGAGGAACATGTTCTCGCGGTAGTGCGACCAGTGCCCCGACGTCTCCCACAGCCCCTTGTTGTAGACGAGCGGCGTCTTCACCTCCACGTAGCCGGCCGGGAAGAGCACGCTGCGCATGTAGTCGGCCAGCGTGTTGTAGAGCGTAGCGCCCTTGGCGAGCCAGAAGGTGGCGCCCGGCGCCCACGGATGCCACATGAAGAGGCCCAGGTCCTTGCCGACCTTGCGGTGGTCGCGCTTCTTCGCCTCGTCGAGGCGGGTCAGATGGGCGTCGAGATCCTTCTGCGACAGGAACGCCGTGCCGTAGAGGCGCTGCATCGGCTGGTTCTTCGCGTCGCCCTTCCAGTAGGCGTTCGACGTCGACATGACCTTGAACGCCTTGAGCCGCGCCGTGCTCGGCACGTGCGGGCCGACGCAGAAGTCGACGAAGGTGTCGCGGTCCTTGATGGTGTAGACCGACACCTCGGCCTGGCCGGCCGTCTTCTCTTCGATGAGCTGCACCTTGAGCGGCTCGCCGCGCGCGGCGAAGAAGGCCAGCGCCTCGGCGCGGTCCCACATCTGGCGCTCGTAGACGAGATCCTGCGCCGCCAGCTCGCGCATCTTGACCTCGATGCGTTCGAGATCCTCGGGCACGAACGGCTGCGGCATGACGAAGTCGTAGAAATAGCCATCGTCGATGGCCGGGCCGATGCCGCACTGCGCGCCTGGGAAGAGCGCCGTCACCGCCGCAGCCATGAGATGGGCAGTGGAGTGGCGGGCGAGCGCCAGCGCCTCGGGACTCTGGTCGGTCACGATGCGGACGCGCGCGTCGGCCGTCAGCGGGTAGGTCAGGTCAACGAGGCGGTCGTCGACGACCGCGGCCAGCGCGGCCTTGGCCAGACGGGGCGAGATGTCGGCCGCGATGGCAACCGGCGGCGTGCCCGCCGTCACCTGCCGGCTGGAGCCGTCTGGAAGCGTGACCGTGATCATAGTTTCAAGGGGTGACCGGATTTCGACCCGCAAGGCCTGCCATGAGCGAGTCCTCGGCGGGTTGGTCCGGGGGGACGAGTCGAATGGTAGGCACGGGCAGACTCGAACTGCCGACCTCCTGCGTGTCAGGCAGGCGCTCTAACCAAGCTGAGCTACGCGCCTATTGCGATTCGCTCGGCCTCACGGGAACCAGAAGTATAGCACGCGTATTCAGCCCTGATTCATGGACTGTACGCACGAACGCCCGGCATGGCGACACGCCGGGCGACCGCACGGCTCAAGGTTCGCGTGCCTACTTGACCGCGGCCTTGAGGGCCTTGCCCGCCTTGAACTTCGGCACGCGACGCTTGCCGATCTTGATGGCCGCGCCCGTTTGCGGATTGCGCGCCATACGAGCCTTGCGCTGCGCGGTCGAGAAGGTGCCGAAGCCAACGAGGCTCACTGAGCCGCCCTTCTTCAGGGCCTTCGTGATCCCGTCGACGACCGACGCCAGCGCCTTGCCGGCGGTGGCCTTGCTGCCGCCGGTGTCCTTGGCAATCTTGGCGATGAGTTCCTGCTTGTTCATCCGTTCCTCCAGATGCCTGACTGCACATCACCGAGACGCGCACGACGGCATGCCGATTCCGGGTTATACGGCGAGGGAAGCGGGGCAGTCAAGCGCAAAAGTGCGTAGATCCGGTGTCTGACGTGCAGAACGGTGAAGGCGAGACCGATTTCAAGCGGCTTTCTTGACGGCCGTCAGCGTCTCGATCGCCTTGTCGAGCGTCGGGTCGCCGGGCGTCGCTTCAACGCCGAACTCGGTCGCCGGGACGTCAACCGCCACGTCTGGCGTGACCCCGCGGTCGTTCAGGGACGCGCCGCCGGGGCCGAGGTAGAGCAGATGCGTCAGCATCAGGCCCGCGCCGTCGGGTAGCTTCACGACCTTCTGCCTGCCGGCTCGGCCGATGCTGCGCTCGCCGACGACACTGGCGCGCTTGTTCCCGGAGAGCGCGGCCGCGAACACTTCCGCCGCCCCAGCCGTGCCGCCGTCGGCCAGCACGGCCACCGGCATCGCGAGAACGCCGTCGCCGGCGGCCGCTGAGACCGCCTGCTTTTCCTGCCCCCGCGTCTGCCGGTAGCCGAGCACCCCTGACGGTACAAACAGCTTGGCCGTGTCGAACCCGAAGTCGAGGTCGCCCTGAGCCGTGCCGCGCACGTCGAAGACGAGCCGCACCGCGCCGGCCCGCGTCAGCGATTGCACCTCGCTCTTGACCTGGGCGGCGGTGGCCTTTGAGAACTCGCCGACCCGCAAATAGCCGGTGCCCGCCGCCAGCAATCGGCCCTTCACCGGCAGCGAAGGCTGCTGTTCGCGCTGTAACTCGACCTCGTGGGGTTCGGCGGCATTCCCGCGCAGAATCGCCAGCTTCACCTTGGTGCCCGGCTTGCCGCGCAGCAGGCGCATGCCCTCAAAGACGGTGGTATCGCGCGTGGAGTGCCCGTCGATGGACCGCACGTAGTCGCCGGGCCTCAACCCGGCCTTGGCGGCGGCGGATCCATCGCGCGCCGCCACGACGCGCAGGTAGTACTGCCGCGTCAGCTGCAGGCCGGGGTCGGCGAGTCCGGAGGTCGGCGCGTCGATGCTCTTCATCTGCTGTGCGTCAAGGTATGCGCTGTCGGGGTCGAGGCCGTCAGCCAGTCCGTGCATCGCCCCGTGCATGACCTTGTCGACGTCGACCTCTTCGACGTAGTTGTTGAGGATCAGCGTGACCACATCTTCGAAGATGCGCAGCGCCTTGTAGCTCTCGCCCTGCGCGGCCGCCTCCCGGCCGAGGAACCCGCCAATCACCGCAAAGGCGAGCACGGGCAGGGACACGGCGAGCACAGCGGCGCGGGTTCGGGGGTTCATGGGTTCGCTCGCAGCCATTGTAAGGGATTGACCGGCCGGCCGTCGACGCGGACCTCGAAGTACGTGGCCCCAGCGCCTGCCGGGTTGGCGCCGGCTGCGCCCACGTTTTGGCCACGCATGACCGTGGCGTCGGGCCGCAGGGCCGTGCCGGCCAGATGACCGTAGACGGTGAACGCGTTGTCGCCGTGATCGAGGATGACGAGCACGCCGTAGCCGGTAAAGGGTGCGACGTAGGCGACGGTACCGCCGTGCACCGCGCGCACGGGCGCCCCCTGTGCGGCACCAATCTCGATGCCGTTGTGCTGGGTAGCCGTGCCGAAGGCGTTGGTGGTCCGCCCGAACCGTGAGATCACCGTGCCATTTACGGGCCACGGCAGGTCGCCCCGGAACGGGCCCAAGGGCAGGTCGGCGACGGCCGACGTGGCCAGTCCCGAAATCGTGGATTGCAGCCGCACCCGCGCCTGTTCGAGTTCGCCGACATACTGCGCCGCCAGTTCCCGGCGCCGGTCGAGGTCGTCGAGCAGGCGCGTGCGCTCGGTGACCGCGCGTTTGGCGGCCGCGTCAAGCGTGGCGGCCTCGGCCCGCAGGCGTGCCACCTGCCGCTGCTCCGAGGCGAGTTGGTCGCTCACGTACCGCTCGTCAGCCAGCAGCTGGCGATGTGCCGCGATGCGCAGCTCTTCGATGCGCGCTAGCGCCACGACACCGCGGCTGGCCCGGGCCAGGTCGCGGCCATCGGTCGTGGCCAGCAGCAGGCGCGCGTAGCCCGACTTGCCGCCGCGCTTGTAGAGCGCCTCGAGACGGCTCTCGAGCGCCGGCGTGCGAGCGATCCGTTGCCGCTCGAGGTCGGCCAGCCGTGTTTCCGATTTGGTCACCTTGGCGTTCAAGGCCGCCAGCCGGCCGTTTACCGCCGTCAGTTCCTCGGCCCGCAGCGCGCGGGTCAGCTCGAGCTGGCGCAGCGACGTGAGCAGCGATCGCGACTGCGCGGCCAGCTGGTCCGACTCGCGCTGCAGCGCCTTGATCCGGTCGGTTGCCCGTTCGGCCAGCACGGCCGCGTCGGCGGGTGTCAGCGGCGCGTTCACCGCCAGAGGCGGCGCGACCTCTGGCATCGGCAGGCGCTGGTCTGGCGGTGGGACGGGCACCTGGGCCGATGCCGGGCTCGCAGCGAACACCGAGAGCGCGACGAGCACCGCGCCGTTGCGGACGGCGGCGCCGCGCAGGGGGCCGGCAGGAAGGGCCATGTCCATAGGGTAGCGCGGGAAGGATACACTTTGCCGATGTCCGCGCCCGCGTCTGCTCCTGCACCCTCGGACGGTCTGCTGATCGTCACGCCCACCGAACTCTTCTGGCTGACGGCGGGCCTGTGGCTCGGCGGCGTGTGCCTGCTCGCGTTGATGCCCGTCGTCCTGATGGCGCGCCTGGGGCCGGCGCCGGCGCTGGCGGTGTCCTATGTGCTGTTCTTCGTGTCGTGGCAACCGGTGCAGCGGCTCACCCAGCGCGCGCTTGCGCCGCGCGCGGCGTTCGTGCGGATGCTGGCCCTTGTCGCCACTGCGGCCACGGCCGCCTACTACGTGCGCGAAGCGCTGCTCGAGCTGCTGCGCCGGGCCGGCTGAAGGCGCCGCACCGGCTGAATACGCCGCACCTGCTGAATACGCCGCACTATACTTTTTTTGTGCGGGTGCTCGGCATCGACTACGGAGGGCGGCGGATCGGCCTGGCGCTGAGCGACGCCAGCGGCACGCTGGCCTCGCCCCTGCGGGTCTTCGAGCGGCCGCGGTCCGAGCCCGACACGGTGCGTCTGCTGGGGCAGGAGATCGCCCGGCTGGTGGCCGACGACGACGGGCTGGCCACGGTCGTGGTGGGCTGGCCGCGCCGGCTCGACGGCACGCCCAACGCGCAGACGCCGCTCGTCGAGGCCTTTGCCCGCGCGCTCGGCCAGGCCGTGACCGTGCCGGTGGTGCTCCAGGACGAGCGCTTGAGTTCGCATGAAGCCGACGCGCGGCTCGCCCTCACGGAGCGCGACTGGCGCAAACGCAAGCAGATGCTCGATGCCGCTGCCGCGGCCATCGTCCTGCAGGACTATCTCGACGAGCACAGCCGTGCGTGAGTGGATCGTGCGCGGCGCGGTGCTCGCCGTGGTGGCCGTCATCGCCGCCGGCACCGCGGGCTGGGCGTTGCGCACGCGCGCGCTCGCCCCGCACCGCTCCTATCCGGGCGCCGAGCAGTTCGTGGAGGTGCCCACGGGGACGGGGCCCCGCACTATTGGGTCGCGGCTGGTCGCGGCCGGCGTGGTGCGCGACGACCTCACGTTCCGTGTGGCGTTGTGGATCACCGGTCGCGCGCGCGCCTTGAAGGCGGGCGAGTATCGCTTTGCGGAGCCGATGAGTGCGGTGCAGGTGGCGGAGTTCCTGGCACGCGGCGAGATCTACACGCGGCCGGTCACCTTCCGTGAAGGGCTCACGATGACCGAGATGGCCGAGGTCTATGCCTCGAGTGGCCTGGGCACGCGCGAGGCCTTTCTGGCGGCGGGGAAGGACGTCTCGCTTATCCGCGACCTCGACCCGGCCGCCACTGACCTCGAGGGGTATCTGTTTCCCGACACGTATCCGGTGCCGCGGAAGACGCCGGCGGGCCCGCTCGTGGCCCAGATGGTGCGCGGCTTCCGCGCGGCGTTGACGCCCGACCTCATCGCCCGCGCCGCCATCGACGGACTCAGCGTGCGGCAGGTGGTCACGCTGGCGGCGCTCGTAGAGAAGGAAACCGCGCAGGACGCGGAGCGGCCGGTCGTGGCCGCGGTCTATCGCAACCGTCACCGCATCGGCATGGGGATGCAGGCCGACCCCACCGTGATCTTCGCCCTGCAGCGCGCCGGTCGATGGGACGGCAACCTGTCACGCGAGGATCTCGCGTTCGATTCGCCCTACAACACCTACCGCTACGGCGGGCTGCCGCCCGGGCCGATCGCCGCCCCGGGCAAGCGGGCGCTCGAGGCCGTCGTGGCCCCGGCGCCCGTGGACTACCTGTACTTCGTGAGCCGCAACGACGGCACCCACGTGTTCGCCACGACGCTGCGCGAGCACAATCAGAACGTGTTCGAGTGGCAGGTCAAGTTCTTCCGCGATCGCCGGGTCAGTCGTGCTCGCTGACGACGCCGCTTGGGCCGGCGGGCACGGTCGGCGTGGGCGGGAGCGCCACGTTCCTGGGCCACATCGGCTCCGGGCGCCCGCGCCAGATCCAACTGATGTAGTCCACGAGCGGTGGTTCCGCCTCGAGTTCGCGCAGCCGCGCGTTGACCTGCCCGCGATGATGGATGCTGTGCATCGCGACCTGCCGCACCGTTTCCGCCAGCGTGGGATGCGCCACGGCGGCGTGCCGTTCGATGGCGCGTGCCGCCCACGGCAACTCGATCGTGCGGCCGAGCGCCGTGGCATCGGCGGTGGTCAGGTAGGCG
>JANORI010000784.1:0-2150 GCA_031415235.1 Acidobacteriota bacterium
CCCCGGCGCGCCATCGTGAAGAGCTTCCGCGCGGTGCCGGCGCTGCAGCGGTTCGTCAACGACGTGTGCGACGAGATTGGGAAGCGCACCGATCGTGTGGACGCGTTCCGCTACGGCGATCGGGACCGCTTTCCCGTGCCAGAGGACGACGCGCGGGCCCGCCCCGTAGGGCTCGTGGCCGCCCAGCAGACCTCGACGGTGGCCAGGGCCGTGGCCCGCGAAGTGGCGCACTTGCTGGCCACCAAAGCGGCGGTCCGCGATTGCGACACCGGCATTGCCCGAGACGTGCAGCCGGGCGACATCAGTATCCTGTTCCGTTCGCGCGACAGCCACCGCGAGTTCGAGCGCGAGCTCGATCAGGTGGGCGTGCCCTTCTATGTCTATAAGGGCCTCGGTTTCTTCGACGCCGACGAAGTCAAGGACGTGATTGCGCTCATCCGGTATCTGGCCGAGCCCGATGCCGACCTGCACGCCGCGGCGTTCCTGAGGTCCCGCTTCGTGCGGCTCTCGGACCCCGCGCTGAAGACGCTGGCTCCGCGACTGGCCGCGGCGCTCCGGTCGCCGGTGCCGCCGGCCGCCAGCGCCACGCTCGGCGACGAAGATCGCCTCGTGCTCGAGCTGACGCGCCAATCGGTGGCCGACTGGACCTCGCGGGCCGACCGGATGCCGCCATCCGAACTCGTCGACGCCGTGCTGCACGAGAGCGCCTACTACTACGAGCTTCGCGGCCGCGGGCACGCGCAGGCGCGCGAGAACCTGAAGAAGCTGCGCTCGCTGATTCGCCGGCTGCAGAATCGCGGCTACGCCACGCTGAGCCGCGTGGCCGAGCGGGTATCGCAGTTGATGGCGGGGGATGAGTCCAACGCCATCGTCGATGCGCTCGACGCCGTGAACCTGATGACCGTGCACGCCGCCAAGGGGCTCGAGTTCCCCGTGGTGTTCGTGGTGAACCTGTCGCGAGGCGCGGGCGGCCGCAGCGGTCCCGTGGAAGTGGTGACGCGCGTGGAGGCCGACGGCACGGTCGAAGACCTGGTGTCACTCGACGGCCTGTCGGAAGATGTGGGCGAGGAAATCGAGGCGCGTGAGCGCGAAGAGACCAAGCGCCTCGTCTACGTGGCGCTGACCCGCGCGCGCGACCGGCTCTATCTTGCCACCACGTTGGCTCGGAACGGCACGTTTGCACCGGGGCCGGCCTCGCTTGGTCATGTGCTGCCGGCGTCGCTCGCCTCCGCGTTCGCGAAGGCGGCCACGGCCGGCTCTGGCGACGCGGGCATCGAGTGGGTGGCGGCGTCGGGCGCACGGCATCAGCTGCGGGCGGTTCCGGTGTCGGCCGCGCCGCCAGTCGCGGCGTCGAGCGCCGTGTCCGCCATGGCCGACGACTTCGTGCCGCTCGTGCTCGCGCGGACCGGCGCCAGCAACGTGTCAGACATGGCGCGGGCAGCGGCTCCGGCCACGGGCTCGCCCGAGGCGCGCGACCGGACGTCCGCCCGGGTGTTTGGCGCGCTCGTGCATCGAGCGCTGGCGGCCGGCGCGCTGGAGGCGTCGGCCGAACGGCGAGCGGCGATCGTCTCGCGGCTGGGCGTGGGAACGCCAGCCGAGGTCCTCGAACAGGTGCGCGCGTCGCTGTCGCAGCTATTGGACCGCGACGAGGTGCGCCAGCTCATCACGGAAGCAGATATCGACCACGAGCTGCCGTTGTCGTGGACGGCTGCCGATGGCTCCACCGTCCGAGCGGTGCTGGACGCCGTGGTGCGCCACAAAGACGGGCGCATCACCGTCGTCGAGTTCAAGACCGGCGGCGCCCAGGAGGCCGACGACCGCCAGCTCGTCGACTACGCGGAGGGCCTGGGACGCCTGTTGCGCGGAAAAATCGTGTCTGGGCGCATAATTCGGCTGAATTCATGAGTTTTCTTTCTTGTATGGGCCCGAAGCTTTTCACTAGACTATGAAACAGCGCTGCCCACGTTCGGGCGCGCGAGAGGAGCAAGAACGTGGCGTTGACGTGTCCGAGTTGCGGCAATGACCAGAACTTCCAGGTCAAGACGCTGCAGATGCACGTGGTGAAGCTCGACGACTCGCACGTCGAGGTCACCGACGAGACCCGTCCTGCCGTGTTCGAGGTGCTCTGCGACGAGTGTGAGACCGCGCTG
>JANORI010000785.1:0-2107 GCA_031415235.1 Acidobacteriota bacterium
GGCGACTGGCTGACGACGGTGACGAGCGCCGTGCTCTACGAGCACCCGCTCGCCACCGGGCGCCTCAGCACCGGTGTCACGCACTCCCGGATGCGCGGGCGAGCGGGGGCGCTCAACCAGGTGCAACGCCTCGGCCTCGTCGTGGTGCGGCAGTCCACTGGTCAACTCTTCGCGTTCCGCGCGCCGAGCATCACGCTCAGCGCCGCCCGTTACCTCGATCACCCGTCGCAACAGGGCCAGTGGACCGCCGTCATGGCGATCGGTTTCTCCCTTCACCGGTAGACGGGCACTCTCGATCACAACACCGATTTCACGTCAGCGGGGCCGGTGCGAGCCTTCGCTGGGCCCTTCCTGCGTGACCGGCTTCGCGTCCCGACGACACGGATGTTCAAGGGTGGGTTCGTCGGCGGTTCGCTCCTCGGCGTCGCCGCCTCCGCCATCCCGGTCCATCCCGCCGCTGCGGCGCAGGTCGTCACGGCCGGGATCTCCGGACAACTCACCGGTGTCAGGCTGCCGGTCGCCTGCGAGTCCGGCGCGCTCGTGCTCGAAATCCAGGGGGTGACGGGAAGCGAGCCGAACGGTGTCGTGTCGGCCTCCGTCACCATCCCGGCTGCGAATCTGCCGACAATTGGTCCGACCTTCCGGACTCTGACCTTCACCACCCCTGCGTTTGTCGTCGCCGGTGGCCGCTTCGCCATCGCCGTGCGGTCCACGGGGTCGTAAGGAAACGCTGGCTTGCCTGCGATCGAACGGCGTGTTCGATTCCAGATCGGAAGGCGTTAGCACTGAATCAGGGCGAGCACTCGTCGTAGCTCAAACTTGAATTGGCGTTTACCAACGCGCGAGGCTGATCTGGACTGGCCAGCCTGAGTCGAAGCGGTCAGGATCCCGAATGATTTGCAGCTTTGCACTAGACATCTGGCGCAACGAGCGATACTCCCGCCCGACGGCAGCCCGTGAGGGGGTCAGCAGGCGATCCAGAAGTTTCACGACGAATGGAGGTCCTTGTGACGATTCACCCTGTCCTTCGCCAGAGCGCCCTGATATTGAGCCTGGCGCTCACGGTCGTCCTGACTGAGCACGCCTCGAGAGCGGTGCGGCCCGTCGAGGCCCTGGCGACGGCACCGGCTGCGCCCGAGCGGATTGCCAACGCCCTCGCCCAGCTGCCCCTGGCCTTCGAGCCCAACCAGGGCCAGGCGGCCGCCGGTGTGCAGTTCCTCACCCGCGCTCCTGGGTATCTGTTGCAGTTGACCGCTACCGAGATGCGCATGATCGTCAAGGGCGCGCCCGAGCAACCCACGCGCGCCACGCCGCTGTCTGCCGAGCGTGCGTCCAACGACACCCCGCACCCCGCCCACGCGCTGAGGTTCACCTGGCTCAACGCCAATCGCCACGCCACTGCGGCGCCGGAATCGGCGCTACCCGGCATCGTCAACTACCTGAAGGGCAGCGATCCCGCGCGGTGGCAGACCGGCATCCCGACCTACGCGCGGGTGCGCTACGACGCGATCTACCCCGGCATCGACGTGATGTATTACGGCAACGGCCGACAACTCGAATACGATCTCATCGTCGCCCCGCACGCCGACCCGGGCGCCGCGCGCCTGGCCCTCGAAGGCGCCGACGCCACCCTCGCCGAGAACGGCGATCTCGATCTGGCCTTGGGCAACGGCCGCGCCTTGCAGTTGCGCGCCCCGCTGGCCTATCAGGAGCGCGACGGCCAACGCCTCAACGTTGAAGCCCGCTATCAGCTCTCGACGGGCACCACCGGCACCGAGGTCTCCTTTCAACTGGGTGACCACGACCCCGCACTGCCGCTCGTCATCGACCCGCTCGTCTACTCCACCTTCCTCGGCGGCAGCGGCGATGACGTCGGCGTCGGCATCGCCGTCAACGCCGCCAACGAGGCGTTCGTGACCGGCTATACCCTCGATGCCACGACCGATTTTCCGACCACGGTCGGGGCCTTCGACACCGGTCACAACGGCGGCAGCGATGCTTTCGTCAGCCGCCTGAACAGCAGCGGCACGGCGCTCGTCTACTCCACCTTCCTCGGCGGCAGCGGAGCCGACTACGGCAACAGCATTGCCGTCAACGCCGCGAACGA
>JANORI010000786.1:0-2093 GCA_031415235.1 Acidobacteriota bacterium
GGGCCGCTAGCTCAGTGGTAGAGCACGTGACTTTTAATCATGTGGTCGTGGGTTCGATCCCCACGCGGCCCACCAATCCTTGCTAACAGGCGTACCGAGTGTGAGAGTCCTGCACCTCGTGCTCGCAGCGGCGATGGGCGGACTGGGCCTTCAGCCCGCGTCCTCCAGTGGCGAGGTGGTCATCATCATCGATGGCGACGCGCCGGCGGCAGACCCCGCGACGGCAGCGCAGTTGCGCGTGGCCGCCGCGGTCGACGCCGCGGTGAAGCTGACCGAGGCCGCCAGCGCCCGCAAGCTCCGGAGTGTCGTGGCCACGGCGGCCACCCGTCGTGGTGCGCGGGTGGTCGTGGTGACCTCGGGCTGGCCGGCGCGCGACGACTCGCGGGTGAATCTGACAGTTCAAGCCACGCTCACGGCTACACGGCCGTCGTCGACGGCGACGGCGTTGTTCCCTCTTCCATTCGGCTTTTCTCGAGGCTTCCTCCGGGCCAGTTGGTAGGGTCTGCGTGACGGCTGACGCCTCGGCCGCCTAGACGGTTCGCTTCGCTATCGCCGTGCGCAGCAGCGACACTCCCGCGTAGAGCACCACGACCACGACGAGCCAGCGGATGGCAGCCAGCGGCAGCGACTTCACCACGTACGCCGCCACCAGCACGCCGGGAATCCCGCCGAGCGCGATGCCGAGGGCGGCGCGGCCGTCGTACTTGTCGCTGCGCGCGAACTTGATGCCCGCGAGCGGCAGCCCGTAGGCGGCCGAGCCCATCATGATGGGGAACGCCGAGCGTGGGCTCATCCCGAGCAGGCTGAACGCGACCAGGCTCGGCGCGTAGCTGCCGATGCCGAGCGCGTTGAACGCGCAGAACACGAAGTTGGCGGCGACGGCGAGCACCAGCGTGCCACCCGTGAAGCCAATCGCGTCACCCCCGCCAGGAAGCCATTGCAGGTTCGTGATGGTCATGAAGACCGCCCCGGTCACGAGCGCCAGCGCCATGCCGATCTGCACCTGGCGCCGCGGCAGGCGCGAGACGACGGCTGCGCCCACGTAGCCGCCGACCGCGCCGACCGGCACCATCAAGCCAAGCGTGAGGGGATCGACGGCAATCGCCGTCACGAACGCGAACGCCTCGATCGCCACCGGTACCGACGAGCCGACATTGAGCGTGCCGGGAATCCACTCGTCGCGCACCATCTTCAGGAAGCGGAAGAGGGCCGTGGTGGGCGCGTAGTTGCCAATACCGAGTGTGTCGAAGAATAGCGTGACGGCGCCAATGCCGAGCAGTAGCGGCGTGGGCGCGCCGTGCGGATGTCCCCGACGGGCGCTCTGCCACCACGTGGCCACGAACCCGAGGATGACGATCGCAAGACCGGCCAGCAGGATCGGAATCGGGGACAACATCGCACGGTATCTTGTGCCGAAGGGCGCCGGGCCTGCTAGACTCGGCCCCGTCCGGGAACCCAGGAGGCGAGCGATGATGCGAACGGGGTGGATGACGGCGGTGTGGCAATCGTGGCTGGGCGTACTCGTTGTGACGTCGGCGGCAGCGGCGCAGACCGCCGTGCCGGCCGGGGGCGCGCCCGCGCTCGATCCGGCGGTGTTCCATGCGCGCGTCGAGCCGATCTTTCTGGCCAAGCGCGACGGCCTGCAGACGTGCGCGACGTGTCACATGGGGAAGGTCGGCACGCGCTTCCGGCTGGTGCCGCTCCCGGAGGGCGCGACGGCCTGGAGCGAGGCCGACTCGGCGAAGAATCTGGCGGCACTCACGCCGCTGCTCGCGCCCGGTGACGCGCTGGCAAGCCGGCTGCTGACGCATCCGCTCGATCGCGCGGCCGGGGGCGATGCGTTCCACGGCGGCGGCAAGCACTGGCGCACGCAGGCCGACGCCGAGTGGCGCACGCTCGCGTCCTGGGTGCGCGGTGCCGCACGCGCGGCTCCCGCGGCCACCTCGCCGGGCACTCCCAGGACCGTGATTGTCATTACCGGATCGCGCGTCGAGCAATCCAGTTTTGATCTGCCGATGTCCATCGACCGCATTGATCGAGAAGCTATTCAGGACGGCAACGCCAAGATCAATCTCTCCGAGCCGTTGATTCGC
>JANORI010000787.1:0-7438 GCA_031415235.1 Acidobacteriota bacterium
CGAATCTCAAGCTGCGCGGCCTGCTGTCGTACGACGGCGGCGCGCAGCACATCAACACGTTCGCAACACGCAAGGAGCGCGCGCTGAAGAACATCGAGGAGAACGCGAAGACGTTCGAGGCGATGAAACGGGCCGGGCTGAACACCGAGATCTTCAGCGGCGGCGGCACCGGCACCTACAACATCCAGCACCTGGTGCCAGGCTTCACCGACGTGCAGGTCGGCAGCTACCTGTTCATGGACATGCAGTACCTGGCGATTGGCGGCGAAGACGGGAACCCGGTCTATGCCGACTTCGCGTCGTCGCTGACGGTGCTGGCGACCATCGTCAACAACCGCTTCCCGGGCCGGCTCACCACCGACGCGGGCGCCAAGGCGCTCACGCTGAACCTGCCGCGGCCCGGGGTCATCGGCGAGCCCGGCATGGACTACAACCCTGGCTCCGACGAGTTCGGCACCATCACCTTCAAGGACGCCAGCAAGACCTACAGGATGGGCGACCGCCTCGAGATGATCGTGCCGCACTGCGATCCGGTGGTGAACCTCTACGACTACATCTACGGCATTCGTAAGGACCGCGTCGAGGTGGTGTGGCCCATCACCGCCCGGGGCCACTCCCAGTAGCGGTCGTCGTCGCTCGGCAGGACCGAACCGCGCCCATGCTGCCTCTCGTCCGGATGTCCCTCGCGATACTGTCGCTACTGACGGTGGTCGGTCCGGTCAAGGCCAGCGACGGCGTGCCCATCACTGGGCGGCTAGTACGCCACGACTCCCCCGACGAGCATCGCGTCGTAGACATACTTCCGGCGATTCCACTGCACCGTCACGAAGGTGTGACTCATCGCTCTGCCTCCGCTGGCGGCGCCGTCCCGGTCCGGTCGGCCGAGGCATCGGCGCGATTGATCACTGCGAAAGCGATGAGCATCAGGAGCAACGGCGCCAGCGCCAGCCACACCATTAGATGCGTCGTGCGTTGACCGCGGGTCATGCGTGCCGATCCCGGGTGCGCGATGTGGTCCAGAGGCGCAGGAGGACCGGCCACAGCAGCGCCGCCGCCGGCAGCACGACGAGCCTGAACGCGATCGAACTGCCCTTGGCGCCTGCCACTGCTCGGCCCACGGCGAGCAGCAGGAAAGGCACCGACACCAGCACGCCGATCGCAAACCACGTCAGCACGATCGTCGGGATCCACGCGAGCATAGGGCACCTCTCCTGCGCTGCGGCGGTGCGCGCCAGCCTTGGTCACTATACCCGACGCGTCGAGAGCGATCATCTGTCGGGGCTGACGTGTGACTCCGCGTGGGCACCGCGTCGTGGAGGACGAGGCGCGGTGTCCGCGGCTGCGCGGAGTGTCGGCAATCGATCGCGGCCAGCCAGGCAGCCGCATACAAATCAATATATTGACATGTGTTGATTCACTCGCGCACGAACAATCCCACACGTCAGCGGCTGGAAGGCGTGCTGGCCGAACTGGAACACGGCCGCCACTGCGCCGTGTTCGCATCAGGGCTCGCCGCCGAGCACGCGGTGCTGCAGGCGTATCTGACCCCCGGCGCGGGCATCGTCGTGCCGCAGGACGTCTACGGCGGCACGTTCCGGCTGCTGCACCGGGTGTTCGAGCCGCTCGGGTGCCGCATCACCAGCGTCGACTTCTCGGACCTGGACGCGGTCGGTCGCGCGATCTCGGCAGAGACGCGCCTGGTGTGGCTCGAGTCGCCGACCAACCCGCGGCTGCTCGTCTACGACATCCGCGCCGTCGCGGCGCACGCGCACGCAGCGCACGCCCTCGTCGTCGTGGACAACACGTGTGCGACCCCGTACTTCCAGCAGCCGCTGGACCTCGGCGCAGACCTGGTCGTGCACAGCGTGACGAAGTACCTCGCCGGGCACTCGGACGTGATCCAGGGCGCGGTCGTTGCCCGCGACGCGGCGGTATTCGAGCCGGTGAAGTTCCTGCAGAACGCGCTCGGCGGCGTGCCGAGCGCGATTGACTGCTGGCTCACGCTTCGCGGCCTCAAGACGCTCGAACTCCGGATGGACCGCCATGCGACAACCGCGCGGGCCCTCGCCGAGACCCTGCAGGCGCACCCGCGCGTCGCGCGCGTCTATCATCCCGGCCTGCCGTCGCACCCCGGCCATGCCGTCGCCACCGCGCAGATGACCGGGTAGCGGCAAGGACATACCCGCACGCGGCGGTCAAGGCCGGGGTCCAGATGCCGATTTCAGCGGCAGGTGCGGGCCCGGTCCTTTGCGGATGTTCTTGACGAGTCGCTTCGGCGCGTTCTGGCCGAACCCACGCGGGTCTCGGCGCCGTGGAGCGCGGGCGCCTCGCCGCAGGTCGACATTCCGTTCCTGTTCAGCCGGCCGCTGACGACGGCGAGTCCCCGGTGGCCGGCTGAGGTCCACACGCGTCCAAGCCGCCCGGCACATCGCCTGACCGACCGGCAGCGGCACGCCTTCGACATGCTGGTGGCTCTCGGCGGCAGGCTGTCGGGCGATTTCACGGCCGACGACCTGCAGCGCGAGTACCGGCGGCTCGCAAAACGCTATCACCCGGATCGGCACGGCGCCGCCAGCGCTTGGGACCGCGACCAGATGGGGCGCCGGTTCTCGGAGGTTTCCGACAGTTACCGGTGTCTCCGCGGCCTGGTTGACGCGCGACACTGAGCGGGCTCCCGGACGCCTTCGTTTTTTGCCCCACGGGCGTATACTGCTGCCTTCATCTCAGCATCCCATCCGCAAGGAGGCCCGTAATGTCCGTGTCGCGTCGCAGCTTCGTCAGGACGGTTGGCGCTGGCGCCGGTCTGTCTACAGCGTTCATCATCGGTCGCGGACAGGAGGCGTTGGCCTTCGGGTCCGAGGCTGTCCAGCCGCCCGACGACGGGGGCTTCATCCGCATCAGCTCGAACGAAAACGCCCGGGGCCCAGGGAAGTCCACGATGCAGGCCTTGCAGTATGCGACTTCTGCCCGCGTCGGACGTGGCTATCCGCCGGACCATGTCGACGACCTGACGACCACGATCGCGGCGACCTACGGCGTCGGCAAGACCAGTGTCATCGTGGCGACGGGATCCGGTCCCATCCTCGAGGGCGCGGCACGCGCGTTCTGCTCGGCCGACAAGCCGCTGGTCACGGCCGCGCCGACCTACGCGACCTGCGAGCAGACCGCGCGCCGCATTGGCGCGCCTGCGAAGGTGATCCAGGTGGATCGCTCGCTCGGGCTCGACCTCGAGAAGATGGCCGAGGCCGCCAAGGGCGCCGGCCTGGTGTTCTTCTGCAATCCGAACAACCCGACGGGCACGGTGCACAACGCCGCGGCCGTCGAGCGCTTCGTTCGCGGGGTCAAGCAGGCCTCGCCCGACACGAAGATCCTGATCGACGAGGCCTACATCGACTACGTGCACGACCCGTCCGCCAGGACGGCGGCACCGCTCACGCAGGAACTGCCGGGCGTGTTCATCACGCGCTCGTTCTCGAAGGCACACGGCATGGCGGGTCTTCGTCTCGGCTACGCGATTGGGCAGCCCGACACGTTGCAGGCGATCTCGCGGGCCTGGGGGCTCGGCAGCATCAACACCCTCACAGCGGCCGCCGGCGTCGCGTCGCTCAAGGACACGAAGCACATCGAAGAAGAACGAGCCGAGAACGCGCGTGTGCGCGACTTCACGCTCCAGGCCTTCAAGGATCTTGGCTACGAGGGCGCGGACTGTCACACAAACTGCATCTTTGTCGACCTGAAGCGGCCGGCGAAGGAGTTCCGCGACGCGTGCACTGCGCTCAAGGTGACCGTGGGCCGCGACTTCCCGCCGTTCGAGAAGTCCCACAGCCGGATCACGCTCGGTTCGATGGCCGAGATGCAGAAGGCGGTGGTCGTCTTCCGGCAGGTGCTGACCGCGTCGACGAGATCGCAAGCCCGCTAGCGCTAGCGAGGGCCGCGTCCTGGGGTCGGCGGCGCCGTTTGGCGCTGCCGGCCCGATCGTCCGCCGGACGTGTCGCATGCCTCGTTGCGCCTGGCTTCGACCACATCGAACGGCACTGGTTGCAGGAGCGCGACGGGTTCCAGCGCGCTCTCGCGAATTGCCGGAATCGCGGCGGGCGAGGCGAGAAACGCGATCAGGCTTCGCGCGGCGTCGGGATGTCGTGCCGCGGCGCCGATGCCGGCAGAGAAGACCGTCACTCTCTGCGCTCCGGCTGGAAGTGGTCCAACGAAGTCGATGCCTGGCTCGGGCAGCAGCTCGCTGATCTGCTGAAAGCCGATCTCGGCCTCGCCGCGCGCGACGACCGCGGCGACGCGCTCGCCTTCCACCCTGCGGCTCTTCGGCAGCACCTGGTCGGCGATGCCGAGCCGCTGGAACAGCTCGGTCGAAAGATACGTGCCGCTCACGCTGGCCGAATAGGCAATCGACTTCGCTGCCAGAAGCGTGCGCCTCAGCGCATCGACCGAACTGATGTCGGGCTTCGGAGCACCCTTCCGCACAGCCATCCCAATCGCGGAGCGCGCCAGATCGACCCGCGTGCCGGGGACGATTCGGTGGTCCCTGAGCAACTGTTCGAGCGCGGCGTCCGCAACGATGACGACGTCAATGGCTTCCCCGCCCGCCAGCCGCGCCGCGATGGACGTGGAGCCCGTGCCCGACGACGTGGCTTCGGTCACGAGACGATGGCCCGTGGCACGCTCGAACTGAGGGGCGAGCCTCAGGTAGGCCGCGGTGAACGCCCCCGAGGTCATGACCTTGATCTCGTCGGCCCGGGCGAGGCCCGCGACCAACAGGAAGGCTGCGGCCATCGCCGCGACCACTCGTGAACGATGCGCGCTCGCGATCATGGAGGCTCCGGGAACTCGCGCCGGCCGAGAGGTCTGTTCTCGACTGAAGCGCGGTTCCGACGGACCGGAGTGTAGCTTCAAAACAGAGCGGAGTGCCTGGAAACCGGCGGGCCCGGGGAGATCGCCCGGAATGGCCATGGCCCGCGACGTCATCAGGGGCCGACAGATCGACCGCGCGATCGCCGCGCCGCGTCTTCCGCATCAGCACAAACGGCGCGTGGGCGCGATCGGCCAAACCCGTCACGCACCACGTTGAGGGTCGCGATGATTGACGCGCCGTCGGTTGCCACGGTCACGCGTCAGTGCGCCGAAAATCCTTCGGAGCGGCAGACGTGACAGTCGGCCCGCATGTAGACGATCGGCTCCTCGTGCGTGTCGATGCCCATGCGCTCGAGGAGCAGGGAGTGGCGGGCGGGGTACGGCATGCGGAGGCATTCTAGCCCGGCGGTGGTCGGGCCTGTCCGGCGGCCGGCGCATGAGCCGGCGCGGCCTGCCCGGCCCGCCGTCGAGCGGTGTGCGTGCTGGCGCTGGCGATCCGCGCGGTCACTTCGGCGTGGCGCCCGGCCGCGCCAGCATCTCCGTCAGCACCCGTCCGTCGGCGCCGCTTGGCGCCGCCACGCCCACCATCGCCGCCACCGTCGGCGCCAGATCGTTCAGCGCCGCATGCTGGTGATAGCGGCCGGGCGTGATTCCAGGGCCCATGAAGATGAGCGGGATGTGCGCATCGTAGTTGTGGGGCGAGCCGTGCGTGGTGCCGTTTGGCGCGCGCATCCAGAACGGATCGAAGACGATCTCGAGATCGCCCGATCGGTGCGCGTTGAAGCTGCGCAGCACGCGCCGACCGATGAGATCCGGGGCCACCGCACCGCGTTGCAACTGGTCGCGCGTGTAGACGCGAGCCACGTGCGGCGTGCGCAGCGCGGCGTCGGCGGCCACGCGCCGCACGTCTTCGGGATCGAGCTTCCGCTCGGCGATGAGCGCGTGGTTCAGGTACGGCGAGGAGCCGGCCGTGGCCAGCAGCCAGTGTCCCGGGCCGAAGCGCGCCTCGAGCGCGGCGGCAATTGGAGGGAAGAGCGTCTTCGGGCTGATGCGTCCCCCGGGCAGCCGCCGCTCCTGCTGCACTTCTGGCACCGGCGCCACGCCGTGATCCGCCGTGAGCACAATCAGCGTACGTGCCAGGCCGTCCTTCGCGTCGAGCGTGGCGAAGAACTCGGCCAGCTGGCGGTCGGTGCGCACCGATACGTCGTGCACCTGCGGCGACTCGGGACCAAACGCGTGGCCGATGGTGTCGTTGTCCGACAGGCCGATCGTGAGCAGGTCGGTCACGCCGCGCTGCCCCAGACGTTCGGCGGCGATCGCCTCGGTGGCCAGTGCGAGCACGCGCGCGTTGGTGTCAACGAGGCCAGTGCCCTGGGGCGGTACGGGACGCGCATTGAACGCCGTGACCCAGGCGGGCAGCGCAGCGAAGTAGTACGTGCTGCTCACAAATGGCGCGGCCGGGGCGGGAAGCCAGAACGCGCCGTCGGCGCCGTGTCCGGCCGGCAGAATGGCGCTGCGATCCTTCATCGAGAAGCCGAACACGCGGGGCACACGCGCCGGATCGCCGCGGGGTGCCGCCATCTTCATCTCGTCGCCCACGGTGCTGGCCAGCATCCGCGCGGGCGAGGCGCCGGGGCCCTGGCCGCCGAGCAGCGTCACGGTGTCGTCGGTGATGCTCTGCACGGTCTTGCCGGCAGCGCGATCGAACCAGTCGTTGCCGATGATGCCGCTCACCGAGGGCGTGGCGCCGCTCAGCATGGTCGAGTGGCCGACTGCCGTCACGGTGGGGTAGTGCTCCAGATAGGCGTTCGTGAAGACGGCGCCGCGGGTGAGCAGGCGCTGCAGTCCACCGTGGTACTCGCGCTCGAACCGCCACAGGTAGTCGGGACGGAACTGGTCCACCGCCACGAGCACGACCAGGCGGATCGCGGCGTCAGCGCCCGCCGGGGCGGCGGCCCTTTGACGCACTTGCGCCAAGGACGGCCGAAGCGCCCCGAGCACCACGGCCACAATCAGGGCGGCAAGCAGGCGATCGGTCATCCGGGCGATTCTACTTCCCGCGGCGCCACTTGCTCCGGAGGGTGCTCACGGTCTACCCGCTGACTGCCACCGAGACGCAACTGAATGTCCTGGGCCGCTACGACACGCCGCTCGGCGTGGTCGGCAGCGCCGTGGATGCGCTGGTGGGGCACCGGATTGCCGAGGCGTCGGTGCATCGCTTCATCGGCGATGTCGCCCGGTATCTGCGAGACCGAATCGCGTAGCGCCACGCGGAGGACAGGGACGCGCAGCCCCCGCTACCAGGCGATGTCGATGGGCAGGCGCGTGGCCATGCCGGCACGCGCCTCGATGGCCTCGCCCGCGGCCAGGCACAGGTCTTCGCGGAAGCGCGCGGCCAGAATCTGCACGCCGATCGGCAGCCCGTCAACCACCGCTGTGGGCACGGCCAACGCCGGCACACCCAGCACGGGCACGGCCGTCATCGTGGCGCACTCACGCCAGACCTCGGCCGTGCGTTCCACGCTGTGCACGTCAAAGCCGCGCGTGTAGACCGGCTGGCTGCACACCGGTGCCA
>JANORI010000788.1:0-2829 GCA_031415235.1 Acidobacteriota bacterium
CGCCAGCCCTCGGCCCGCACCACGGTGAGATCTGCACCAATCCCCTTCTCGCCGTTGAAGAGATGCGCGAGCTCGCCAAGCGTAAGGCCGTGACGAATCGGCATCGGCAGATAGGCGTTGAAGCCGATCACGGCCTCGTCGGGCAGTGGCCCTTCGATCTGCCAGCCGTTGAGCGGGTTCGGGCGGTCGTGCACCACCACTTTCAGCTTCAACTTCGCCGCTTCTTCGAGCACGTAGCCGAGCGTGGCGGGATAGGTGTAGAAGCGCGTGCCGATGTCCTGCAGATCGAGCACCAGCGTGTCGAGCCCCTCGAGCATCGCGGCCGTGGGCCGGCGCGTGGCGCCGTAGAGCGAGTGGATGGGCAGCCCCGTGGCCTCGTCCTTCGAGGACGGCACGTCCTGGTCGTGCACGCCGCGGATGCCGTGTTCGGGACTGAAGAGCGCCACGAGCGACACGCCCGGCGCTTTGTGCAGCAAGTCGATCGTGGTCGCTCCGGTCACGGCCCGGCCCGTGTGGTTCGTGACCAGGCCCACCTTGCGGCCCTTCAGCACGGCGAAGCCGTCGCGCGCCAGCACATCGATGCCCGTGAGCACGCGCGTCGTGGGCGTGCCGGCCACGGGGCGGGCCGGTTCGGCCGACGCGCCGTAGTCGGTGCCCGTCATCCGCACGTCGGCCATCTCGGCCAGGGGCGGCGCATCGACCAGGGCCGAGGCGGCCACGGTGGCCACGCGCGCGCGCACGGCCGCGACATCGCCGACGCCGTCGGGATGCAGCCGGCTCGACAGGAAGATCACGAAGAGCTTCGTGCGGGGGTCGGCCCAGATCGACGTCCCTGTAAAGCCCGTGTGTCCGAACGACCCGAGCGGCATCAACTCGCCGCGGTTGGACGAGAAGCTGGTGTCCACGTCCCAGCCCAATCCGCGTGAGGCCCGCATGCCGGCCGGCGTGGCCGGCGCGATCATCTTGGCCACGGCCAACGGGCTCAACACGCGGCGCGGTCCCAGCGCGCCGCCGCCAAGCAGCATGCGGACGAAGCGGGTGAGATCCCGCGCCGTGCTGAAAAGGCCCGCGTGCCCGGCCACGCCCCCCATCCGCCGCGCGGTGGGGTCGTGCACGACGCCGCGCAGCGGCTCCTCGCCCGGCGCCGTGCACGGCCACGCATCGAGAAAACGGCAGCGTTCCGTGGGCGCAATCCGGCCGATGCGCTCGAGCGGCGGCAGAAAGCCCGTGTCGGTCATGCCCAGCGGTGCGAACACATGGCGCGCCGTGTAGCGTTCGAGCGGCTCGCCCGACACGCGCCCCACGATGTGGCCGAGCAGGAAGAAGTTGATGTCGCTGTAGACGAACCGCTCGCCGGGGGGCGACTGCAGCACCTCGTCTTTCGCCAGCTCGATGGCGGCGTCGTAGCCCTTCCACGGATCGCCCAGGTCCACGTCGGGACGCAGACCCGACACATGGGTGAGCAGATGCCGGATGGTGACGCCGCCCTTTCCGTAGCGCTCGAAGCCGGGCACCCAGGACGCCACCGGATCGGTGAGCCGGAGCTGGCCGCGCTCGACCAACTGCATCACGGCCGTGGTCGTGGCCACCACCTTGGTGAGCGAGGCCAGGTCGAAGACGGTGTCGAGCGTCATGGGCTCGGCCAGAGGCGCAACCGCCCGCTGCCCGAACGCCTTTTCGTAGACGACCGTGTCACCGCGGCCGACGACCACCACGGCGCCGGGCATCTGCCTTGCGGCAATGGCCCGCTCGAGCAACGGCGCAATCTCGGCCAGTCGGGCCAGGTCGACGCCGGCTGGAGCGGCCTGAGCGATGCCGGGCCTGCGGGCGGGCTGCGCCCAGACGGCCGGCACGACCGCCAGCCCAGCCGCCAAGATCGAAACGAAACGCGTCGGAACGGACATAGCGCGGAACCTGCTGGGCTGCTAGCATACGCTCAGACGGTTTTCTCGTTCTCAGGGAGAGACACTACGATGCGTGAAAGTTTCAAGCTGTCGCTCGCGGCGCTGATGGTCGTGCTGCTCGGCGCTCTTCCCGCGATGGCCCAGACGGGCCGGATCGGCGGGGTGGTCAAGGACGACAAGGGCCAGCCACTCAAGGGTGCCACCGTGGTCGCAGAGAATCCGTCGGCCTCGCCGCCCTCGTTCACGGCCACGACTGACGACAAAGGCCGCTTCTCGATCATCGGGCTGCGCGCAGGTGCCTGGAAGCTCACGGCATCGGCGCCCGGGTTCCAGCCCTCCGTCGGCCAGGTGCCGATCCGGACGATCGGCACGCCCAATCCGCCCGTGGAGTTCACGCTCGCCGCCGGCGCGCCCGGCGGCGCCGGCGCACTGGCCGGTGTCAACACCAAGGAACTCCAGGTCGAACTGGCCGCCGCAGAAGCCAAGATGACCGCCAACGACTTCGACGGCGCGATCGCGGCCTACCAGGTGATGCTCGTCAAGGTGCCGGCGCTGACCATGCTGCACATGCAAGTCGGACGCGCGCAGCGCATGAAGAAGGACTACAACGGGGCGCTCGAGTCGTACAAGACGCTGCTGGCGGCCGACCCGAACAACGAGCGCGCCAAGATCGAAATCGGCATGACCAACCTCGAAAAGGGCGATCTCGCGGCGGCCGAAGTCGCGCTCGGCGAAGCCGCGCAGAGCATGAGCGCCGGCCGCGAGGTGTTCTACAACCTGGGCGAAGTGAAGTTCGCCAAGGGCGAGACCGACGCCGCGATGGCCGCCTACCAGCGCGCCATCGACATCGACGCCAACTGGGCCAAGCCGTACTTCAAGATGGGCCTGGGCAAACTGCAGAAGGCCGACATGCCGGGCGCCATCC
>JANORI010000789.1:0-3033 GCA_031415235.1 Acidobacteriota bacterium
ATGAAGGTGATCCAGTTGAGGCCCTTGGCCGACTTGCGGCCGTAGATGTCAGTCACAGCAACCATGGACCGATGCTACCGAGAACCCGGCGAGCCAACTGTAATACTTCTGTCGCTGGCTCTAACGCGCAGACCGAACAGCGGTTACGGTGATTCGGCTACGAGCGTCCGCGCCACTGCAGATGCGCCAGCGAGCCGACAATTGGCGTGCAGGCCAAGATCTGACCGACCCGGTCGAGGAACCGGTCCGACGAGACGCGCGCGGGCGCTGCTTTCGGTGCGGCAAAGCCCGACGCCGGATCGCTCAGGCGCTGCCACGCGCGCAGCGTGCGTTCGTCGCCGGCCAGAATCGTGGCGCCGCACTGCAGCCGCGAGGTCTGGCCCGGCTCGCCGCCCGCCTTCAACCAGACGCGCTGCACGGGCATGCCCATCTTCAGCATCGGCACCTGCAGGACGAACTGCGGCGAAAGTTTCGCCGCACGCGCGCTGTCAATCTCGAGCCGCAGTCCCTCATTGCTCACATCGAGCAGCACGGCCGACGCGCCATCGATGCTGGTGGCCAGGCGCGGCACGATCCGGCGGGCCGAGCGGCGGGCCGGACGGCCCTCGGCGACGGCCAGCGACACGGCCAGCAGCAAGTCGTGCTCGCTGACGGGCCGCGCGTGAAATGACACGCCCTTACGCTTCAACGTGACGGCAATCGGATCGCCGCTCTCGCCGATGGCGATGATCGGACGATTCGCGTCGCCGCGGCGCAGCGCTGTGAGGAAATGCGGCGTGAGCAGCGACGCGTCGGCCACGACGCAGTCGAGGGGCCTGCCGCCCACCTCGGCATTCACGAAGCAGGCATCTACCAGCACCACGGGGTCGACGTCGGCCGCACGCAGCCAATCGGACACGGCGGCCCGTTCGCCCGGACGTGGGCAGGCAACTCCAACGCGGGGTGTCGTTGACATGACGGACTGACGAGTTTGCAATCACCCTGCCATCGCCAGCAGGGCCCTTTCGGTCGATTGTGACGGCGTCGTGGCCGGCGGGTCCGCTCACCGCTTCCCGATTCGTGAAACCGCTGACGATTTTCGTACATTTCCGAGCGCCAGGCGCCGCCAAATGTCCGTGCTACCATCCCGCGCATGAGAAGACTCGCTTTGCTGTCCATTGTCGTCGCCGCTGCGACCACGCTGTCAGCGCAGGGGCCCGCCAACCTCGACTGGACGGCGCTTGACGCCGAGACCCTCAAGCACTTCCAGGCCCTCGTGCAGATCGACTCCACCGATCCGCCTACCACGCCGCCGGGGGTGGAGAAGCCGGTCGTCGACTACCTCCGCGCGGTGCTCGAGAGGGAAGGCATCGCCACCGAGACCTTCGCCCTCGACCCGAACCGGCCCAATCTCGTGGCCCGCATCAAGGGGTCGGGCAAGAAGCGTCCGCTGCTGCTGATGGCCCACACCGACACGGTGAACATCGACCAGAAGAAGTGGGCCCATCCCCCCTTCAGCGCCCTGCGTCAGGACGGCTATATTTACGGCCGGGGCACGGTCGACGACAAGGACAACGTCGCCGCCACGCTCATGGCCCTGCTCACGCTGAAGCGCCAGAACGTGGCCCTTGACCGCGACGTGGTCGCGCTGTTCGAGGCGGGCGAAGAGGGCGCCGTGCGCTACGGCATCGCGCACATGACCGAGCCCGAGCGCCTCCCGAAAATCGAGGCGGAGTTCTGCTTGGCCGAGGGCGGCAGCTTCAACCGCCAGGGCGGCAAGGTCACCTTTGCCTCGATCCAGACGCTCGAGAAAATTCCCCGCGCCATCACCCTGACGGCCCGCGGCACGGCCGGCCACGGCTCGGTGCCGCTGCGCACCAACGCCGTCGTCAAACTCACGACCGCCGTCTCGACGGTGGCCAAGTGGAAGCCGCCCATCAGCTTCAACGAGACGACCGCGGCCTACTTCAAGCGGCTGGCGAGCATCTCCGATCCGGCGGCGGCCGGGCGCTACCGCGCCATCCTCAGCACCGACGCGAAGGTGCAGGACGCGGCCGACGAGTACTTCCTCGACAACGAGCCGCGCCACGCCTCGACCATCCGCACCTCGATCTCGCCGACGATGATCCAGGCCGGCTACCGCACCAACGTCATCCCGTCGGAAGTGCAGGCCACGCTCGACGTGCGCATGATGCCGGATCAGGATCCGGCGGCCTTTCTCGAGATGGTGAAGAAGGTCGTGAACGACCCCACCGTGGAGGTCACCTATGGCGAGCGCGACGTGCGCCCGGGCGGCACCTCGCGGCTCAACACCGAAGCCTTCGCGGCGATCGAGGCCAACGTCACCAAGCACTACAACGTGCTCACGCTGCCGGCCATGAGCACCGGCGCCACCGACATGGCGTATCTGCGGGCCAAAGGCATCCAGTGCTACGGCGTGGGCCCGGCCATCGACGTGGAAGACGGCCCGAAGGGGTTCGGCGCGCACAGCGATCAGGAGCGCATCAACGAAGCGGAGCTCTACAAGTTCGTGCGCTTCCACTACGATCTCGTCGCCGACCTGGCGCGCGTCAAGTAACCAACCCGCCAGAGAGGACGTTCCCGTGAACCGCCGCACGCTCTTGAGCAACGCCGGCCTGGCTTTGGCCGGTCTGGGCATGGGCGCCTGCGCGCCCAAGACCGGAGCGCGCACCAACGTGCCGGTGTCGGCGCCCCCGCCGCGCCGTCCCATGGCCCACTTGCCGCTTGTGCGCGTGTCGCACGAGCGCGTCATTCGCACCACCGTGGGTCTGCGCCCGCACCGTCCCTCGGGCTTCGTGCTGAAGGCTGGCAAGCTCGACGCCAAGACCGTGATTCACAATTACGGCCACGGCGGCTCGGGCATGTCACTCTCGTGGGGCACGGCCACGATGGCTGCCGACATGGCGCTCGCGCAACCCGAGCGGCGCGCCGCCGTGCTCGGCGGCGGCGTCGTCGGGCTCACCACCGCCCGTCAACTGCAGCGGCGCGGCTTCGCCGTGACCATCTACGCGGCCAACGTGCCGCCCGACGTGA
>JANORI010000790.1:0-11872 GCA_031415235.1 Acidobacteriota bacterium
TGCCTGCGGCGCCATCCGGTGATCAACGCCTCGATCGACGGCGACAAGGTCATCTACCGCGGTGCGGTGAACCTCGGCATGGCCGTGGCGCTCGACGGCGGGCTGATCGTGCCGGTCGTCAAGAACGCGGACGAGAAGAACCTCCTCGGTCTGTCTCGGGCCATCCAGGACATCGCCGACCGCGCGCGCGCGAAGAAACTGAATCCAGACGAAGTGCAGGGCGGCACGTTCACCCTCACCAATCCCGGCGGCTTTGGCGCGCAGTTCGGACTGCCGGTCATCAACCAGCCGCAGGTGGCCATCCTGGCGGTCGGCACGATCGAGAAGCGCCCCATCGTGATCGACGACACTATCGGCATTCGCACCATGGGGTATCTGACGCTGGGCTACGATCATCGCCTCGTGGACGGCGCGGTGGCCGACCAGTTCATGGCTGATCTCAAGAGTTCGCTCGAGAACTTCGACCCGGCGCAGGTCTAGCAGCGCGATGCGCGAACTGCAGGTGCGGCGGCTGGGTGTCGTGCCGTACGACGAAGCGCTGGCGCTGCAACGCGCGCTCGTAGAACAGCGGAAGTCGGGCGAGATTCCCGACACGCTGCTGCTGCTGCAGCATCCGCACGTGCTCACCCTCGGCGTGAAGGGCGACGGCGGACGCAGCCACATTCTGGCGCCCGATGCCCGGCTCGCGGAACTCGGCGTGGCCGTATCCGAGACCGGCCGAGGCGGCGACGTGACCTACCACGGCCCCGGCCAGCTCGTGGGCTACCCGATCATCGATCTCGATCCCGATCGCCGCGACGTGCACCGCTACGTGCGCGACCTGGAAGAGGTGATGATCCGGGTGTGCGCCTCCTACGGCGTATCCGCTGGACGAATCCCGGGCAAGACCGGAGCTTGGGTCCGCGTCACCGCCGTGGCCGCCGCGGGGGTCCAGAGAGACGCCAAGCCTGAGCTGGATGGAGCACAGACCGACGGAGCCGAACCCGCGAAGATCGGCGCCATCGGGGTGCGGATTTCGCGGTGGGTTACGAGCCACGGCTTCGCTTTCAATGTCTGGGCAGACCTTGAATATTTTCAACTGATCGTGCCCTGCGGGATCGCGGAATATGGCGTGACTTCGTTGAGAAACGAGATTGGCGGGGGTTTTGTGATGTACCAAGTGGAGGCACGCTTCGTGCAACTTTTCAGTGATGTGTTCGACCGTCGCGCCACGACGCTCGACTCATCACCCCCATGACCCCACACCCACTTCGCTGCACCGAGCACACCCGGGTTGCCGGCTGGATGAGCGCGCTCATCGCGACGGCCACCTTCTCGTACCTGCACGGCGTCTACGACCGGATTCCGCTGCTCATACCGATCCGCTTCGAAGACGGGAATCCCATCCAGTTCGCCTACAAGTCAACCGAGCTCGTCTATCTGCCCTTTGGGCTGCAGCTGGCCCTGGGACTGATCTTTGGCGCGGTCGTGGCACTGCTGATCCACGGCACCGTGACGCCGGCCGGTGACGGCGACGCGCGAAGCGCACTGGCCGCGCAGCACACGGCAGAAGGCATCGCGCTGCTGGCGCTCGTGTGGATCGGCTTCCAGGCGGTGAATGCCTGGCGTCTCGCCGGTCTGTGGCGCCGCACATTCGACGGCAACATCGAGTTCTATGCTGTGGCCCTCGTCACGGCGCTTGCCGCCACCGTGCTGGTGGGGGCGCGCGTTGTACTCAAAGTGCAGGAGTCAGCGACCGGGCGAGGTGAGTCGCAGGCGCCGGTCGTCGACCGACGCAGGCCTCTGGCCACCGCGGGGCTGGCGGCGCTGCTGGCCGTGGGGGTCGTGGCTCCGTTCTACCTGCTTGCCGTCGTGTGGAGCGCATTGAGGCCCATCTAGGCCCCCACCGCGCCGAAGAGTGGCACGGGAATAGTCGTGTGCCGCCGGGGTTCTATCCGGCAGACACAAGACGAGGTTCCCGTGACAAGCGCGCAGACAGACTCAGCACTCATCGAACGACTTCAGGCCGGCGACGACACCGCCGTGGCCGACTTGGCGCGAACCTACGGCGCCAAGATGTACCAGCTGGCACTACGCTACACCCGCAATCGGGAAGACGCCGAGGAAGTGGTGCAAGACGTGCTTCTCAAGGTGCGCGACAAGATCGACGCCTTCCGCGGCGACGCCGCGCTGTCGTCCTGGATCTACCGCATCACGTTCAATACGGCCATGTCGCGTCTGCGCTCCACCAAGTCCACGCGGATGCACGAGGTGGTCGACGAGCCGATGGGCTCGCACGACGAGTCGCCGGCGCGCACGATGGAGCCGGCCGACTGGTCGAACCTGGGCGATGAACTCGTGCACCGCCGTCAGATGCGCGACGCGCTGCGCGTGGCGGTGGCCGAATTGCCCGCCATCTACCGCGAGCCGGTGATCCTGCGCGACTTGCGCGGCTTTTCAACCGAAGAAGCGAGCCGCCATCTCAAGGTAAAGGACCAGACGCTCAAGTCGCGTCTGCATCGAGGCCGTCTCATTCTGCGCGACCGCCTGGCTGACTTCGCCAACGGTCTGTCGCTGCACAACGCCGCGCCCGTGCACTAGTACTAGTGCACGGACTGCGGGAGCGTGACCCCGGGGGCATACCCCGGCGACGCACCCGCTTGGCGGCGCCAGTTACCCTCCGAGCGCTGATTCCAGCCGCGTGCGGTCGCGCGGTGACAGCACCGGCCAGATTGGGGTCACGCCGTCGACCCGCACCCTAGTCGCCAAGGTCACACCTCGGGCGCGCACGCCCGCGGCCGACCTCGGCACCACGAATAGCGCCGGCGTGCCTGGCGCGTGGGTCATCGCGAGTCCTGCCACGGAGACCGCCGCTGCCCCGAGCGCGAGCGGCCCAGGCGGCCACAAGTGGGGCAGCTGGCCGTCGAGCTTCGTGAGGGCTGGAGGCTCCAGCGCATCGGTGGCGCGCCGGCCCGCGATTGACGCGTCGTTCCACACCACGAGCGCACGGTGCGGCGGCCGTCCGAGCAGCATCAACGAGATGTCGCGCGGCGCCGAACGCGATTCCAGGGCCGCCAGCGCGATGACGCCACTTCGCAGCGCCTCTGGCGCCGAACCGACGATCAGTGTCAGGTCGGCTCCGTGCTCGTGCACCATCCGCTCGACCACGTCGAGCTGCGACGCGCCGGCGCAGACCAGGAGCGCCCGCGAGTTGAGCGCGCGCACCCGCGCCAGCAGCCGCAGCGCCTCGTCGCCCCGATACTCCCCGGCCGGAGCGGCATGGCGGTCGGCCAGCACCACGGCCGACGCGCCCACTACCGCGCTGAGATCGTCGGTGCCGACGACCTCCACGGCCACGCCGTCGATGGCCGCGGCCTGCCGGATGTCGAGCGCCTTGCCGCGGGCCACGTCGGCCGCGTCGTCGACCAGCACCACGCGCCGCGTGACGGCGCGCGCGACGGCCTGGCGCGTCACCGCACCGCCGAGATCGCCTGCGCCGAGCACTACGAGGGTGGACACGGGGGTATTCTAGCGGCTAGGGGCTAGCGGAGGGCTAGCGGGGGGCTAGCGGCTAGCCGCCAGAAAGTACAGGGACCGCGATGGCGATTGCAATGGTTACCGGCGGCACGCGCGGCATCGGCTATGCCGTGGCGCAGGCGCTGCTGGCGCGCGGTGATTCGGTGGTCGTGACGGGCACGACTGACGACAGCGCGCAACGGACCGAGAAGGCGCTGGCGGCCGAGTTCGACGACGCCACGCGCGTTGTGGGTCTGGCGTGCGACGTGCGCGACCGCGCGTCGGTGCTCCGGGCGGTGGCCACCGTGGTGCAACGCTTCGGCGGGCTCGACGTGCTCGTGAACAACGCCGGTGTCGGTGTGGGCGCGCCGATTGCCGCCCTGGCGGAAGAAGAGTGGCACCGCCTCATCGACACCAACCTTACCGGCATCTTCCACTGCTGCCAGGCCGCCATCGAGCCGCTCAAGGCACGCGGCGGTGGGTGGATCATCAACGTGAGCAGTCTCGCGGGGAAGAATCCGTTTGCCGGCGGAGCGGCCTATTGCGCCACCAAGGCCGGCGTCGATGCGTTCAGCGAGGCGCTGATGCAGGAGCTGCGCTACGACGGCATCCGCGTCAGCTACGTATGTCCGGGATCGGTGGCCACTGGCTTCAACGGCCGCGCGCCCGAATCCGGCGCCGAGTGGAAGCTGCACCCCGAGGACGTGGCGCAGGTGATCGTGGACCTGCTGTCGCACCCTTCGCGCAGCCTGCCGAGCCGGATCGAAATCCGCCCCTCGCAGCCGCCCCGGAAGTGAAGCGATGATCATCGAGTCGGCCGCCGCGCCGCCCTTCATGAAGAACGGCTTCGTCGTGAGCTGCGAACGCACGCGGCAGGCGATCTACATCGATCCCGGCGACGAGGTGCAGGAGCTGCTCGACTACATCGAGCGCACGCAGCTTGAAGTGACTGGCATCTTGCTGACGCATGCGCACATCGACCACGTGTCGGGGGTGGCGGCCGCCAAGCGGGCGCTGGGCGCGACTGTCTGGCTGCACGCCGACGACACGTTCATCTACAGCCGGGCGGTTGAACTGGGCCGGATGTTCGGCTATCACCTGGAGCAGCCCCCGCCGGTGGATCGCTACTACGACTTGCCCGGCCCCGTCGCCTTCGGCGACTACGACGTGGTCGTGCATCACACGCCGGGTCACTGCCCCGGCAACGTGTGCCTGCAGGTAGGGCGGCGCGGTGAGTTCGGCGTGGAGCTGTTCGTAGGGGACACGCTCTTTGCCGGGTCGATCGGCCGCACGGACCTGCCAGGGGGCAACCACGACGTGTTGATGCGGGCCATCACCGAGGTGCTGTTGCCGCTTGGCGACGACGCGCGCGTGCGGCCAGGGCACGGACCCGACACCACGATTGGGCGCGAGCGAATGAAGAACCCGTTCCTGCTGGAGTGGGCGGCGCGCTAGCCGGGAGCTGGCGTCTCGTTCACCCCGTCCTCGCGAGTGGCGGTGCCGCAGTCACGCCAGGATGCCCCCAGGGCCTGGTTGGCCAACCAACGGTTCAGCCGGGTTCGGCGACCTTCTGGGCCACCACGATGTATGCCGGGCAGAGGGGCGCGACGACATTGAGCATGGAGAGCGGTTCGAGGAGGCGCGCCAGCTGGGACCGATAGGCTGCAGGTGTGTCGAACCGGTGCGCCAGTTGCCACCAGGCGATGCCGGTCGTCCGCACGACGCGGAGGCCCGCCGTCGCCAGCAGCTCGCGGATCTTCGCCATGTCCAGGTCGGCGTGGTCCTCGAACCGGCCCGCCGCCCGTTGCAGAATAGCCCGGCCCGAGCCGTAGTTCCTGTGATTGTTGAAGATGAAGTGTCCCCCCATCGCCAGGTGTGTGGAAATGGCGCGAAGGGCGGCGCGTCGCAGGTCATCCTGGGCGTTGCCGAAGAACCGGAACGCGGTAGCCAGGTCGAATCCGCGCTGCTCGAGCGGCTGTGCCGTGATGTCCCTCAGCACGAACGTCGTCCGCGCGCACTTCCTGGCCGCCTCCGCTACCATCGCCGCCGACACATCGACACCGTAGGACTCTCCCGCAAGCGGCTCGACGAGCGAGGTGATGCGGCCGGTCCCACAGGCGAAGTCGAGGTACTTGGGCTGGCGGTTGGGAAACAGCTTCTTCACGAGCGGAGGCAGTAGTAGTCCTTCACGGGCAGTCATGTAGGCGTCAAACGTGCCCATCGCCAGATCGCGGTCGTAGTCCGCACCCTTTTGAACATGCGACTGACGGTAGTCACTCACTTGACCCTCCGGGTCGGACTGTCTCGAACGCGTGCCCGTCGCGCTCGAAATGAGCGAGGGAATCGCGGGAAACATTCAATGCCCGTCAATCTTATCGTAGCGTGCGGAGACAAGCAGCCCTTCCGACTCAGGGCGAAGATGTGTGAGATCATCATCTGATGGGCAATTTGCGTGGCCGACGGCCTCATCGCGCACTCAACCGCCGCGCGCCCGACCGCGTCGTGCGTTCCTGCTCGCGGGCGCGTCAAGGAGGCGGCTAGTGGGATCGGCGGTCGCGCACGAGACATTGGCGGCGATGCTTGTCGGTCCCAGCGGCCGCCCGTGCCGGGTGTGGACGTGCCGCAGCGTGTTCGCGCCCGTCGTGCCGCCCGACGCGCTTGCGCCCGGCGAGTGCCTGATCGTGACGGTGCCCTTCGAAGGATCGCGGCTGGCGCGTGCGTGGTCGTGCCTGCTTCTGCCCGCCTTGCTGCGCCGCGTGCACCTCGCGATGGCGCGTCTGCAGCTCGAGGACGTGACGGCCTACGGCGTGGAACCTCAACTGTCGAATCCGGTGTTCGCGTTCGAGCTGCGGTCGGCCGCGTCGGCCTACGCCGAGGCATGTCTGCGCCCCCGGAGCAACGTCGCCGTCGCGCGGCGGCTCATCTCGCAGGTGTGGGGCGCCGATCCTCTGCTCGGCGGCGTCGCGATCGTGGGTCACGCGTCGTGAGCGCGCTGGCCATTGCCGCGGTGCGACGGCTCGCCCCCGAGTTGCTCGACGGGCGCTCGAGCACGGCGACGGTGTGCACCACGCAACCGAAGCACCTCGTGTTCGGCCGCGATGCCTCGACCCCGACGTGCGTCGTGGCGTTTGGCGCGAAGGCGAGCCTGGAACCCGTGCACGCTGTGCTGTCGGCGCTGCATCCCGCCGTGCCGTCGCTCGTGCCTCGGTCGGTCGCGCTCGCCCAGTGGGACGGCGAGGTATGGGTGCATCTGCAGGAGGGGATGCCCGGGCTGCCGTGGTTCCGGTCGGGCGAGCACGTGACCAGCCACGAGGCCTGGACGCAATTGCTGACGCGAGCGGCGCGTGCCGAGGCGGATCTCAGACACGCCGTGGCCGTGGTGCCTGGATGGCAACGCGAAGTGAGTCTCGGCGTCGAGCTCGACGGTCTGGCGCGCGGCCTGGAAGGTGCCGGAGTGTCGTTGCCGCCGCAGTTGGTGCCGGCGATGGCGCGGTGGCGGGCGCAGGCGCAGCGCGACACCTGGACGCACCCGCGCCAGCACGGCGACTTCTCGCTGAATAACCTACTCGTCTCGTCCGAGCGCGTGGCGGTCATCGACTTCGAGGAATTCGGCCAGACTGCCATGCCTCTGCACGACGCGCTGGGCCTGGCGCTGTCGGTGCCGCTCACGAATACGTCATGCCCGGTGCCGCTCGCCGACGTCATTCGCCTCTGCTTGGCAGACGGGTACGCCCAGGCTGGCGTGACGTTCGCGCAACTCCCCGCCTGTCTGATGCATCATCTGCTGTGGCGGGTACGTCAGTGCCAGAGCCGCCCCCGGCGCGCCGCGTTGCGCGAGATCTTGCTCGGGTGGGTGCGGCAGCTGCTGGAGTCACCTGACGACTTCTTTCCCCCGCGTGACTGGGGCGCGTCCGCCTGATCGCCTCTGACTGAATCCCACCGGGCCGTCGGAGACCGAATTCGCCGAATCAGGCCAAGCCGTCCGGCGGCGGGGCCTGCCGGACCGCGAACTCCATTCGTCCCACCCGAAGCGCGTCGCCGCTCCTCATCACAAGTGTCGTCACCCGTTCACCATTGACGAACGTGCCGTTCGTGCTCCCCAGGTCCTCGACGAGTAGTCCGTCCGCGCCCAGGGTCAGGCGGCAGTGCAGGCGCGAGACGAGCGGGACATCCACCACGAAGTCGGCCCTCGGTGCGCGTCCGACGGTCTTGATGGATCCCGGCATCACCCGGAACAGCAGTGTTTCTGGAGATTCAGGCGTTGACTCGAGCATCCACATCGGGCGCAATTCTAGCAGGCCTGGACGCGGGTGGCGTCCAGGCGGAACCAGGGTCCGCGCGCGCCCGTAACGGTACGTGGCGGACGCGCTTACCCAGGACCCGACCATGACGCGGTCCACGAGAGTCTCGCTCGGCGTCGTCGTGCTGGCGTTGGCCGGCGGCGGCGCGTACGTCTCCACCCTGAAGGGCGCGTCGAACCTCATCGACCCGTCGCGGCTGGTCACCGTGGAACAGGGCACGATGACCCGATCGGTGGTGGCCACCGGCAAAATCGAGCCCATCACCAAGGTGGAGATCACGTCGAAGGCCAACGGCATCATCGAGCGGCTGGCCGTGGATGTCGACATGAAGGTGGTGGCCGGCCAGGTGCTGGCGGAGCTCGACAAGGAGAACCTGAACGCCCGCCTGCGCGCGGCCGGGCCAATCTGGCGGCTGCCCGCGCGGCGCTCACCGCCGCCGAGGCCCAGGCGCGCAAGAACGCGATCGAGGCCGTTCCGCCGACATCCACTTGCTGCTGTCGGCCGAACTGCTGCTCGTGTGCTCGGGTATGCTGATGGCCGTGGGCCTCGTGAGCGCGTTCGTACCGGCTCTGCGGGCGTCGCGGCTCGACCCGATCGAAGCGCTGCGCGACGAATAGCCAGCAAGTCGTTCTTGTGCCACGAAGCCAACATCTCGCAGAAGACGGAGTTCGAGCCATGACTGTGCGATCCCTCACCGGCCCGGCACTCATCCTCCCGCTGATCGTCACGGCGCTGGCGGCGACGCCGCCCGCCCAGACCGGGGCGCCGGCGTTCACGTCGGTGCAGCCGGACTTGCTCGGCGTCGTCAATTCCTATTCGAACGCCTGGGGCGATTTCGACAACGACGGCGACCTCGACCTGGCCGTGTCCCTTGGCAGCGGGGAAGTGCGCCTGTACCGCAATGACAGCGGCGTGCTCGTCAGCATGGGCGCCCAGGTGGGTATGCCGCAAGCCGGCAGCCACGAGCTGCGCGGCTTGAGCTGGGGCGACTTCGACGGCGACGGCGACCTCGACCTGCTCGGCGGCTCGACGCCGACCGGCAAGCTCACGGTCGTGCTGCGCAACGACGGCGGCAGGAAATTCGTCGACATCGCGGCTGAGATCGGCCTGACGATACCCGGCCGCTCGGCGCGTCAGACCAACTGGATCGACTACGACAACGACGGCGATCTCGACGTCTACTCCGCCAATCGCGTCGGCGAGAACAAGCTCTTCCAGAACACCGGCGGGAAGTTCACGCAGGTGTTCGCCGGCGCCGGTCCGACCGATGCGCGTCCCACCGTGGGCGCCTGTTGGCTCGACATGGACAACGACGGCGACCTCGACTTGTACTTGGCCAATCAATCCGGCGCCACCGACGCCATGTGGCGCAACGACGGCAACGCGTTTGTCGATGTCGCGGCCGCGCTCGGTATGCAAGGGCCGCCACGCACCAAGGACGAAGGCGGCGTGGGCTGCGCCATCGGCGACTACGACAACGACGGCGATCTCGACATCTTCGCGCCTAACTACGGGCACAATCTGCTCTACCGCAACAACAACAACGGCACGTTCACTGAGGTGGCAAAGGCCGTCGGCGTGGGCGTCGAGAACCACGCCGTGAGCGGCGATTGGGGCGATTACGACAACGACGGCGATCTCGACCTGTCGGTGATCTCGTACGAGGGTCCCGTGGGCGCGCAGACGCCGCTCAACGCGCTCTTCCGCAACGACGGCGCTGCAGGCTTCGTCAACGTGCTGTCGAAAGACAGCCCCCTCAACGTCGCCGACCACGGCGTGCAGTTTGTGGACTACGACAATGACGGCGCCGTGGACTTGACGGTCACCGACGGGTATGGCCCCACGGGTGGCCATTTCGTGTTCCGCAACGCCCTGTCCGAGGACGCGAAGAAGCGGAGCCTGAGTGTCATGGTGCTCGATACGAAGGGCCACCACACGCGCTTCGGCGCCGAAGTGCGCCTGTTCGACCGGTCGGGTAAGATCCTCGCGTCGCGCCAGGTTCCGACTGGCGGCGGCTACAACGCGCAGAGTGCCGGCCCGGTCCATTTCGGCTTGGCCAAGGTCGAGCCGGTCACTGTCGAAGTGACGTTCATGAGCAAGAGCGGCCGGAAGAAGCAGACGCTGACCGGCGTCAACCCGGCCGACTACCGCGGCACGAGCCTGGTGATTCGCCAAGCGAATTAATCGTCGACAGTTCCCGTCGTTCGCGAAGACCAAGCCGCCGTTTGACGCGGCGCGCTTCAGCGTCGCGGCGGGCGGACCCCTCGTGCGGAACACGGCGTTTCTGTTCGGCGCACTCGAGTACCACCGCCAGAACTCGGTGCGTATCATCGCCCTGCCGGCCGCGAACCCGTTCGCGCCCGAGTACAACGGCGTCTACGACAACGGCACGCGGGCCAAGCTCGGACAAGCGAAGGTCGACTACACAGCGAACCCACGCCACGCCTCCACCGCGCGCTACCTCTACGACGACGGCATCGTCGAGGACGACGAGCTGGCGGAGAACACGGCGCTCGACTTCCCCCAAACCTTCCGGAGGGATTCCCCCGCAATCGCCTGACGTTCGGCGACACCCTCTTCTGGTGGGCCGGGCGCCACTCCACCAAGGGGGGCGTGCGCATGGCTTCGGGCAGTTTCGCCACCTACGCGACGGCACGGGATGCCCGCCAGATTCAGTGGCGCGCATTCAGTTCTGAGCGAGCGTCGTGAAGACGCCCCGGGCAGCGGTCGTTCGTTTACGCAGCCGTAACGTCGCCGATACCTGTCGGAAACACACATGACGTACATGTATCAGTCATGTTCTCCAAGTCATGGCGTTCTGGCCCGCGCGTCGCCTCGTCCCGCGCGCGACGACTGACACTGGCCGTCGTCGTCGCCGGAATGGCGGTGCTCGGTCAGCCACGGCCCGCGGCGGCGGCCAATCCCGCGCTGATGCGCTTGCTCCAGGTGCTGCGCGACAAGGGATCGATTTCGGCCCAGGAGTACGAGGACATCCGGGCCGTGGCCGACCAGCCAGAGACCGCGGCGACCCCACCCGCGCCGACCCCGACCCTGGCTCCGACCCCGGCCCCCGAGCCGGCCCCGAAGGTCGCCGTGCAGCCGGCCGTGCCGACCACCGTGTCGGCCGAGGTCACCAAGGCGCTGGCCGGCAAGTGGTACGAACGCATCAGCCTGCGCGGCTACACGCAGTTTCGCCGGCAGGAGGTCACGTCCGAACGGGGCGCCGTGCTGGAAGTGCCGGCCGACCGCACGGTGAGTCCCAACGAGTCGTTCGGCATCCGCCGCGGCCGGTTCATCTTCAGCGGCGACATCAGCGACCACCTGAGTCTCTACGCGCAGTCGGATTTCAATGCCTCCACGGGCGCGGCCGACTTCTCGCTGCAGATGCGCGACCTCTACGGCGACATCTTCCTCAACAAGGGCAAGACCTTCCGCGTGCGAGTCGGACAGTCGAAGGTGCCGTACGGCTGGGTGAACCTGCAGTCCAGTCAGAACCGCGGACCGCTGGAGCGCCCCGACGCCTTGAACAGCGCCGTCGAGGGCGAGCGCGACCTTGGCGCAGCGCTCATGTGGGCCTCGTCCACCGCCAGACAGCGCTTCCGCGATCTCGTGGCCCAGGGGCTGAAGGGCTCCGGCGACTACGGCGTGGCCGCCGTCGGGTTCTATTCGGGCCAGGGCCTGAACCGGTCGGACCAGAACGGCCAGGCGCACGTGCTGGCGCGCGCGTCCTACCCGTTCAAGACCGCCGGCGGACAGTTCCTCGAGTTCGGCGTGCAGGGCTTTCGCGGCCGCTTCGTGGCGCCCACGCAGGCCATCACGGCCGGCGGCGCGACGTTCACGCCCACGCAGGCGGCGGCGGGCGAGCTCGACGAGCGGGTGGCGGTTACCGCGGTGGTGTATCCGCAGCCCTTCGGTCTCGAGGCCGAGTGGACCTTGGGCCGAGGGCCGGAGCTCGCTGGTGATCTGCGGTCGATCACCTCGCGGTCATTGCACGGCGGTTACGTGATGGCGAGCTACCGCGGACGCCATGCCTCAGGCACCTGGTTTCCGTTTGCCCGCTGGAACTACTTCGACGG
>JANORI010000791.1:0-2203 GCA_031415235.1 Acidobacteriota bacterium
ATTGCCGCCATCGACCTGGTGCTCGAAGGATTCGGCAGCGCCTGCACGGTGGCGCGGCGCGATCCGCGCGCCCGCGGCGCCGAGGCGGTGACCCTTGGCCGGATGCACCTGCAGGTACCAGGCCGCCACTCGGTGTTGAACGCACTGGCGGCCGTGGCAGTGGGTCTCGAGCTGGGCGCGCCGTTTGACGTGATTGCCGAGGCGCTGGCCGACTTCCAAGGCGCCGAGCGGCGCTTCGAGCGCCGCGGCGTCGTGCACGGCATCACCGTGGTAGACGACTACGGCCATCATCCGACCGAGATTGCCGCCATGCTTTCGGCCGCCCGCGCGGCGGCGCCGGCGCGCATCGTGGTCGTGTTCCAGCCCCATCGCTACTCGCGCACCGCGCAGCTCCTGCCAGAGTTCGCGGCGGCACTGGCGTCGGCCGACGAAGTGGTGCTCACCGACATCTACGCCGCCAGCGAAGATCCGATTCCGGGTGTGACGGTCGAAGCGCTGGCGGACGCCGCGAACCGCCGTCGCGCTCGTCCGGTCGTGGTGGTCAAGCGGATCGATGAGCTGGCGACCGTGGTCGCGGCCCTGGCGCGTCCTGGCGACCTGGTGATCACGCTCGGCGCTGGCTCGATCGGCACCGTACCCACGCTGCTTCTTCGCGAGCTCGAGCGGCTGCATGGCCCGGAGGTGGCGTCGTGACACCCGGACTGCCTGCGCCGGCCGACAAGCGGTTCCGTCGCGCTCAGGTGAAACCGACGGGGCGCCGTGGCCGCACCTGGCGCCGCGTGAAGGTTGTGGCCAAGGCCGCATCGCTCGCGCTCGTCGTGAGCCTGGCCCTGTGGCGCACGGTCACGCTCGTGGCCGAGTCGTCGGCGCTGCAGATTGCGCACATCGTGTTGCACGGCAACGAGCGACTGTCGCGCGGCGAGGCGATGGCACTGGTGGGCGACCTGCACGGCCAGAACATCCTGGCGGTGCGCCTCGAAGACTGGCGGCAACGGCTCATGACCTCGCCGTGGGTCGAGGACGCGATCGTGCGGCGCGTGCTGCCCAACACGCTCGACGTGCTGGTACGCGAGCGCACGCCGATGGGCATCGCCCGCATGGGCCGCGATCTGTATCTCGTGGATCAGCATGGCGTCGTCATCGACGAGTTCGGCCCGAGCTACGCCGACCTCGACCTGCCGGTCATCGACGGCCTGGGGCCGCCCTCGGGTGACGCGGCGCCGGACATCGACGACCGCCGCACCGCCCTCGTGGCGCGGCTGCTCGCCGACGTGTCCGGTCACGAGCATCTGGCCTCGCGGTTGTCGCAGATCGACGTGCGCGACGCGCGCGATGCCGTGGTGCTGCTCGACGGCGACACCGTGATGCTGCGCCTTGGCGACCGCGACTTCGCCGAGCGCCTGCAGGACTACCTGGACGTGGCGACGTCGCTCAAGGACCGCGTGTCGGCCATCGACACGGTGGACCTGCGGTTTGGCGAACGGATGTATGTGCGTCCCGGACGTGACGACGGCGGGCCGCAGCCGGCGTCGCGCGAGGTGGGGCCTGGTGGTCGGGTGGGAGGTCAGTAGTGGCACGCAGTGAGCGGTACATCGTGGGGCTCGACATCGGCACGTCGAAGGTGTGCACGGTGGTGGGCGAGGTCTCCGACAGCGGCGCCCTCGACGTCATCGGCATCGGCATGGCGGAGTCGAAGGGGTTGAAGCGCGGCGTCGTCGTGAATCTCGAAGCGGCGGTCGAATCCATCAAGAAGTCGGTGGAGGAAGCCGAGCTGATGGCCGGCGTGGAGATCGGCTCGGCACACCTGGCTGTGAACGGCCCCCACATCAAGGGCTTCAACAGCCGCGGGGTCGTGGCCGTGGCGGGCAAGAACCGTGAGATCACCCGCGAAGACGTGCGACGCGCGCTCGACGCGGCGCGAGCCGTGTCGCTGCCGGCCGGCCGCGAAGTGCTGCATGTGCTGCCGCAGGACTTCGTCGTCGACGAGCAGGACGGCATCGGCGCTCCGGTGGGCATGACCGGCGCCCGGCTCGAGGTGAACGTACACATCGTCACCGGCGCCGCCGCGTCGACCCAGAACCTGGTGGCGTGCGTGAACCGCGCGGGCCTCTCGGTGGTGGACATGGTCATCGGCCAGCTCGCCGCTGCCGAAGCCGTGTTGACGCCCGACGAGCGCGAGCTCGGCGTGGCGCTGCTCGATATC
>JANORI010000792.1:0-5567 GCA_031415235.1 Acidobacteriota bacterium
GCGCGCCGGCGAAGGTCTCGGCACATCGGCAGGCAGGGCGAGGTGCGTCAAGATCCGCCGCGCCACGGCCGACGCCTCGATCAGCGCGATCAGCCGCAGGCGCCCGCCGCAGCGCGGGCACGCTAGCACGTCCACCTCGAACGCGCGGCGCATCAGGTCGGCCCACAATGCGCCTCGGGCCGAGGGGCGAGGCGTCATATCGGACGCCGACGCCTCGACGTGGGCGTCAGCGGTGGCCGTCGGTATGCCGCGCGGCACCACCTCCGCGCGCCACGCCGCACGCGGGGCCAGCACGCCGTGATAGAGCAGCAAGTTCACGTGCGGGCGCGGCACGAGCACCGCGAGTCGTTCCAGGAACGCCGTGGGCGTAAACGCCACGTGCGTCGTGCCATCGCCCCACGGATGGCGGAGTTGCAGCACCACCTGACCATCGGCCGTCAGCTGTAGGCGCGCTCCCGCCACGGGCGGGCGCAGCGCGTAGCGGCACACGCGCTCGAGCCGGTCGCGCTGTCCGGCCGGCACCCGCACCGCGGCGTGCAGGTCGAAACCCTCCCAGCGCGCGTGGCACATCCCGGGTTCGGGCACATGTCGGTTCACGGATATCTGCCCCACCCGTCTCGAGCGCGCACCCAGCGTGCCGCCGAGCGCCACCCCCCCCTGCACGGACGCCGCAGCCAACCCCGCCAGCAGCGGAGACGTCTCCGCGAACGCGTCCGACGCGCCGGGGTCGTCAGGGTCGCCGCCGAGGCGCGCCAACACACGCTGCACCCCTGGCGCAATCGCGGCCAACACGTCGGCCACATCGGCGGAGTCCAACTCGGGCGCGGCGTGGAAGCGAACGCGTCCGTCGTCCCCCCGTGCGAAGACGCCGTCGAGCACGAGCGCGTGGATGTGGACGTTCAGATTGAGGGCTCCACCGAAGCGCTGGACGATGGCCACGGCGCCGCCGCGCACTTCAGGCAGGCCACGCTCGCGAGCACGGCCGCGTAGATGTCGGTGCACCTCCCGGAGCAGCACCCGCACCACCGCCTTGCACAGGTCGTGGCGCCAGGCCAGCAGGTACCGGATGCGGTGCGGAAAGGTCAGTACCCACTGTCGCACCGGTACGTCTGGCAGCACGTGGTCCACCAGATGCGCCGCGCGCTCGGTCATTCGCCGTCCACCGCAGCTCGGGCAGAAGCCTCGCCTATGCGGTGCACCGCATAGCCGGGGATATGCGGAGTGGTGGAATATGCCAAGTCGTGAGGGATGGACGCGGGTGATGTCGAGAGATTTCCAGTCCTGGTGATGAGCCTGTGAGTGATCGACTTCGCATAATTCCGTCGGACGGAGGCACGCTTCTTGGGGATGTCGTTCATGGATCCCAAGGAGGTTGCGATGCTGACGTACTACGTCGAGAGCGATGTCAGGCAGTGTCAGTTGCGGCAGAGTCCGGTCGGCCTGCACGTCGACGGGTTTACCGATTGGCTGCGCGCGGCGGGCTACAAACGCCGGCCTGGCCAACTCGTCCTGCGAGGTGCGGCGCACCTCGCTCACTGGACATCGGCCCGCGGGGTTCCGCTCGATCGAATCGAGGCAGGCGTCCTCGAGTCGTTTGCAGGTCATCTCCGCACCTGTGCGTGTCGCCACCCGTTTCGGGGTCGCGATCGGTACCACAGGGATGGGGCGCAACGCATGGTCGCGTACTTGCGACACGTCGGCGTCGTGCCCCCCACCCCCGCCGATCCCGAAACGGTCCTGCCCGTGGTCACGCGCTTCAGTCAGTGGATGCGCCAACACCGCGGCGTCACGGCGTCGACGGTGGCCACCTACGTCCCCCTGGTGAAGGAATTCCTGGCGGCGTGTGGTGCCGAGGCGGCGGCGTTTGACGCCGCCGGCGTGCGGGCGTTCATCTTGGCCCGGGCCAGCCGGCATGGTCGCAGCCGGGCCAAGTCGACCGTGAATGCCGTCCGGATGTTTCTCCGCTTTCTGGCGGTGGGCGGCCACTGTTCGGCGGACCTCGTGGCGGCGGTGCCCCGGATCGCGGAATGGAAGCTCGCCTCGCTGCCGCGCTACATCTCGGCGGACGCCATCGAGCGATTATGTGCGGCGTGTGATGCGGCGACGGTGGTGGGCGCCCGGGACCGTGCGATCATCCTGCTGCTCGCCCGGCTGGGCCTGCGCGCGGGCGATGTGCGGGATCTGTGTCTCACGGACATTGATTGGGCACACGGGCGCCTCCGCGTCATGGGCAAAGGTCGCTGCGAAACCTGGTTGCCACTCCCCCAGGATGTCGGTGACGCCGTCTTGCACTATCTGACGCGGGCGCGCCCGGCCCTCGGGGACGCGCACGTCTTTCTCCGGGTCTATGCGCCGCTGGGTCCGCTTCCGTCCAGCGGTCTCATCTCGGGGTTGGTCAGGCGCGCCCTGCACCGCGCCGCGATTGACGCTCCCTCGACGGGCGCCCATGTGCTCCGCCACTCGGCGGCCACCGACTGGTTGCGGCAGGGCGTCTCGCTCGACGTCATTGGCGCCGTCCTTCGCCATCGCTGTCTCGAGAGCACCGCCCACTACGCCAAAGTGGATGTGGCCCTGCTGCAGCTGGTGGCGCAGCCGTGGCCCGCCGACGGCGGTGCGTCATGCTGACCCGTGCCCTCGACGGGTATCTGGCGGTCCGACGGGCGGCCGGGTTCGAGCTGACGGTCGACGAAGGTCTGCTGCGCAACTTCACCCGCTTCGCGACCGCGCGCTCGGACACGCACGTGCGGCGGCAGACGGCCATCGCCTGGGCCACCGCCGCGCCGTCCCCGTCCCAACGGGAACGTCGCCTGGGGATGGTGCGCCGGTTTGTCGACCATGCCCGGGCCGAGGATCCCGCGCATGAGCCGGTCCCCAGACACGTGTTCGCCCACCACCGCACGCGCCCGGTCCCCTACATCCTCTCGGCCACGGAGCTGCAGCAGCTCCTCGACGCGACCGCGCGTCTCCGACCCGCAGGATCGCTTCGGCCACGGACGTACTACACCCTCTTCGGGCTGTTGGCCGCGACCGGGCTGCGCATCTCGGAGGCGAGGCAATTGGTCCTGGACGACGTCACGACGGACGGACTGGTGATCCGCAAGACGAAGTTCCGCAAGAGCCGACTCGTGCCGTTGCACGAGACGACCGCGGCCGCCCTAGCACGCTACCTCGAGCAACGGCACGGCGTCGGTGGGGCCGATGACCACCTCTTTATCTCGACGAGGGGCCAGGCCCTCACCTATGCGATGGTCAACGGGACGTTTCACGCCCTCCTGAGGTCCGTCCGGTTCCGTTCGCAACCCGGACAGCGCGCGCCGCGAATCCACGGCCTGCGTCATCAGTTCGCGGTCCGGGCGCTGGAACGCTGTCCCGGCGGACGTGAGCACATCGCACGTCACGTACTGGCGTTGTCCACCTACCTCGGTCACGCCCACGTGGCAGATACCTACTGGTACTTGCAGGCGACCTCCCACCTGATGACCGGCATTGCGGATGCGTGTGAGGCCTTCGTTGACGGAGGAACGCCATGACTGATATTGCCCCCCACATCACCGCCTATCTGCGCCAACGCCTGCCCGTTGAGCGGGCGGCCAGTCCGCATACCTGCGACACGTACGCGTATGCGTTCCAGTTGCTGTTCAATTTCGCGAGCCGCACGCTCAAGGTGGCCCCTTCAGCCCTGCAACTCGAGCACATTGACGCGCCCCTGGTGCTCAAGTTCCTCGAACACCTGCAGACCGTTCGGGGGAACGGCCCCCGCACCCGGAACGCCCGGCTGACCGCGATCAAGGCGTTCATGCACTATGTCGAGCATCGCGTGCCGTCTGCCCTCGAGCAGATCAAACGCATCCTCGCCGTGCCCGCCCAGAAGACGGACCTGTGTCTGGTCGCCCACCTCTCCGCAGAGGAGGCCCGCCGGCTCCTCGACGCGCCCGACCCGACGACCCGGTCCGGCATCCGTGACCGCACGATGCTCCACCTGGCCCTCGCCGGTGGACTGCGGGTGTCCGAGTTGGTCGGGCTGCGGCTCGACGGCGTGACGTTTGAGGCGCGCTACGTCACCCTGCATGTCCATGGCAAGGGCCGCAAGGACCGGATTCTTACCCTCTGGGCGGCCGTCGCTCAATCCGTTCGCGCTTGGCTGGCCGTCCGGGGCGACGCGCCCGTCCCTGAGCTGTTTCTCAATGCCCGAGGACACGAGATGACGCGTGCCGGGTTCGAGTACGTCCTCCGCAAACACGCCACGACGGCGCGCAAGCCGTGTCCGTCACTCCAGGCCAAACGGATTTCACCCCACGTGCTCCGGCACACCTGCGCGCTCACCATCTTGCAGGCGACCGGGGATATTCGCACAGTCGCACTGTGGCTCGGGCACGAGAGCATTCAGACCACGGAGACGTATCTACGCGTGGATGTGACGGAGCGGATCGGGGTGCTGCAGTCGGTGACGCCACCCCAGCTGCGACCGGGCACGTTCCGGCCACCCGACCGGCTGATCGCATCGCTCCGGGGCTAAAGAATATGCGGAGATGTTGCGGAGCCTGGCGGCGGGAAGACCTTGCAATCCTATCCGACCGCGCCGTTGCAAGAACCCCTGCTCGGCATATTCCAGCACTCCGCATATCCCCGGCCCTTGCACGAGAACGCCACCAAGCGCTCGGCACGGCATCCAGTGCACCGAAATCGTGCGAACCCGCCAACGAGCCATCCGCACGCGAGGAACGCCTGGAACTCGTCCTCGACAAAGCGCGGCACGCCCTCGCCGTCGCGCAGGTGCGCCGCCTCGGCGAGAAACGTCTGCAGGTGCTCGCGGACCACACGATGCAGCACGTCCGCCGCGGGGTCGCGCGGGGCGTAGTCGACCGACGGCAGGGCCACCGCGTCGACTGGGGCAGATCGCGTGCCGGAGCCCGCGGGGCATAGCGCGTGACGTTGTCGAGACTTGCAGGGTCCGCGGGGGCGGTTTCGGCGTACGGCGACGACGGAGCGGGTCGCAGTTCCCGCCAGTACCGAACGTGCCGGCAGCACCGCGCATCGACGAGAGGTCGTCGACGCGATCGCCGCGAGTGAGGTCAAGACAGTTGCTGATGGGTGCCAGGCCGTTGGTGGAATACGGATTGCCATCGAGGTGACCACCCCGGAGCACCGCGAGGCTCCGTCAGCGCCGCACGAATGGCGCGCTGTGCCCTGTGACGGTCGTGCACGTCACGAGCGGCACCCGGCGTGCATCCGGTCGGCTCCGGATGCGGCACCAGATTGACGGCCGAGGGACCTGCCCCCCCACGAACAAACGGACGCGGGATGCGCGGCCGTGGGACAAGGAGGTTGCACCGAGAGGCGAACTACGAGCGCGCGCGCACCGACGCCGCGACACCGACAGGGTCGGCTTGCGACGGGACGGCAGAGTCCACCAGGCTCCAGGCCTCGGCCTCGGCCTCGGCGAGCAGCTGAGCGGCCAATTGCGTATGCAGGGCGTGGCCGGCGCGATGCCCAGGATCACCCCCGCCTCGGTCAAACGCCTTGGCGAGCCCAAAGTCGAGCACCTTCGCGATGCCGTCCTCGCGGAC
>JANORI010000793.1:0-2056 GCA_031415235.1 Acidobacteriota bacterium
GACGATGCGGGCGCAGCGGCCGCTGTCGCCGGGGGCGTGTTGGTCTCGAACGCGCCATCCAGCGCCAGGCGCACATCGCCGATGTCGCGTAAGCGCTGCTTCGGCTCCTTCACCAGGCATCGCGCGAGCAGCGTGCGGATGTGCCGCGGCGTCGTCGCCGGCAGCGTGCCCAGATCGATCTCGCGCATCATCACATGGGCGAGCGTCTCGGGAATGGTCTCGGCGCTGAACAGGCGCTGGCCGGTCAACATCTCGTAGAGCACGACGCCGAACGCCCAAATGTCGGCGCGCCGGTCGACCGCCTTCCCCTTGGCCTGCTCGGGCGCCATGTAGGCGGCCGTGCCGAGAATCATCCCCGCCTGCGTCATCGCCGGCGACGTAATGGTCGGCGAGTTCATGGCCTCTGGGCTCGACGCGGCGGCGGGGTCCATCGCTTTGGCAAGCCCGAAGTCGAGCACCTTCACCGTGCCGTCCGCGCGCACCTTGATGTTGGCGGGCTTCAGATCGCGATGGATGATCCCCTGCTCGTGCGCCGCCTCCAGGGCTTCCGCGATCTGCTTCGCGATGGGCAGCGCCTCGTCGATCGGGATCGCGCCGCGGGCGATGAGCTGCGACAGGTCGTCGCCCTCGACGAGTTCCATCACCAGCGCGGTGATGCCAGCCTGCCCTGAGCCTGCCGAAGGGGTGCTTTCTCGAACCCGTAGATGGCGGCGATGTGCGGATGGTTGAGGGACGCGAGCACTTCCGCTTCGCGTTGAAAACGTGCGAGTCGATCGGCGTCGGCGGCGAGCGACGCCGGCAGGATCTTGATCGCGACCTGTCGCTTCAGCTTCGTGTCGGTCGCGCGGTACACCTGACCCATTCCGCCTTCGCCCAGCTTGCCAGCGACGCGATACGGCCGATCAAGTCGCCGATCACCATGTCGAGCCCCGTTGGGCTACGGCGAGACCTCGCCGAAGCTCGCACGCCACAGGCGCGAGCGAAGGCCGGCCGCCGGCGCCGAGGGGGCCCGCCACCTCGTAGGGGCCGATGCGGATGCCGGGAGCCAGGCTCATGCGTGGCGAATCTTATCCCGGTTCGATGGCGGCAATGCCGTGGTGCTCTGGGCCAGGCTGGAATCGCTATCGCAGCGTTTCGAATTCGTCGAGCGACAATCCCATCTGGCGAAGAATCTTGAAGAACAGCGGGGGACCAATCGTCCGGCCACCATGCAGCGGGATCGTGACCGTTCGACCGTCGGGGTGGCTCCAGCGCTCGTGACTGCCCGTCTGACGACGTGTGATGAACCCGACGCGATGCGCCACCCGTTGGAAATCGCGCGCCGTGGCGCTAGGCATTCACGAACTCGGTCGTGTCCGAAGGCAGGATGGCACCGCGCTCGCGATACTCCTCGGCAATCAGCGCAAATACGCGCGGCAGCTCTCGAAGGGCTTCGTCACGAGTAGGCATCAATGCATAGCAGCCTGGAATGGCCGGAATCTCGGCCACCCAGCCGCCGTCCTGCCGGTACAACACGATCTTGTAGTCGTCAGCGTCCATGAATTCAGTATACGCCCGCTGCTATCGTGCGATGGGCGCTGCGCCCAACCGGGCGACCGCCCTCCGCCGGGGCTCGCGGTTCCTGCTGGCGAACACGCGCCACGGGCCATAATGGGGGGCGGCTCATGCGCGCCGCTTTTCCAGGAGAACTTCCATGCCCCTGAAGCACCTGCTGTCGATCACCGCGTTGTCTGCCGCCATAGGCGCCGCTGCGCTCTTTGCGCAGACCGTGCCCGAGGTGAAGCTGCCGCCGTCGCCGATCGGCCAGGCCGCCGTGCAGCTCGGTGGGCGCTGGGAGAAGACCGCCGACGGCGAACGCTATCGCGACGGCAAGTGGGTGGTCGTGGATTACGGCCGGCCGCTGCTGCGCGGCCGCACCGGCATCTTCGGGAGCGGCGCCGACTACGGCAAGCGCGTCAACCCCGATGCGGCGATTTGGCGCATGGGCGCCAACGACACCACGCGGCTCACCACGCAGGTGCCGCTCGTGATCGGCGGCAAGACCATCCCGCCGGGC
>JANORI010000794.1:0-2037 GCA_031415235.1 Acidobacteriota bacterium
GCTTCAGATACTCCACCGCGCGGATCTCGTTGCCGGGAGGGCTGCTGGTATCGCGCTGCAGCAGCGCCTGGAAGTGGGTGAGCGTTTCCGCTTCGAAGGCCGGCGTGCCAGGGCCGCTCTGGCCGTGCGGCAGAGCTACGGCGCCAAGGACGGCAAGGGACGTGAGCAGGACGCGTCGGAACATGCCGCCATGTTACACGCGACCGCCAACGCTACGCCGTGGTCCCGTGGGCCGTCGCGGCGGCAACCCCACCCGGGCCCCACCAGCGCTCGAACCGGGGCGTGGCCCAGAGCACCCAGGGCACCAGGGCCGCTCCGGCCAGCAGATCGACGACCCAGTGGTGCCGCAGGTACACCGTCGACACGAGCAACGGGATGACGAACGCCAGAAGAATCGGGAAGAACCACCGGAGATGGCGCCACGCGTAGACCAGGCTCAGGCAACTCACGGCCGCATGCAGACTCGGAAAGGCGGCGCGAGCCGCGTGGTTCGGTACCATCTCGATGAGCGCCTGCTGGAAGTTGGTGATCGGCCCGCCTCGCAGCGTCACCGAGAACAGCCCCAGCGATTCGAAGTAGAGCCGCGGCGGGGCCGCTGGGAAGATCACGTAGAGCACGTAGCCCGAGTAGAAGCAGATGATCGTGCCGAGGAGCACGTGGCGGGCCTGCGCCCGCCGCCCCGCCAGCCACAGCAGGATCACGACCGAAGGCGCGACCAGGTAGAAGTTCGCGTAGAAGAGGTTGAAGAACTCGGTGCGGCCGCGCGTGATGTACTGCTCGGCCCACACCACCGGCTGCCCGCCAAAGAGCCACTGCTCCGCCGACGCGAGGTGTTGATGGATGTCGTGGGGGTTCACGAAACGGACGGTGTCGTGCAGGTTGGTGTAGACGGCGATGCACATCACAAACGGCAGCGCCATGCGGGCGAACTCGGCTGCGCCGCGGACGCGCGACCCGGCCGACGCCCGGTGCAGATACCGTTGGATCCACAGCACCCCGACGGCCAGCAGGGGCACCACCGCCAACCGCACCAGCCCGCCCTCTATACGGCGCGAGCTGATGCCCTGTGTGGCGAGGTCGACGTTGGCGTAGACGGTGACGACGGCCGACACGACGAAGCCCAGCGCCAGCAGGCCTTCTTCGGGGCGAAGTCGTCGCAGCAGGCGCATCCAGTGCAGGGTACCACTGCCGGCCGAGTTCAGTCGTGGCAGCGCCGGACGTCCGGCGCTGCTGATGATGGATGGTGTCTAGCGCCAGCTCTCGGCGCGCGACGCGCCGTCGGGACGGCGCGGACCCTTCCGGTGCGGTGCTGCGCCCGGACGTCCCCCGAAGCGGGCCGGAGCCCCGCGATAACCGCCGGGGCCTTTCGGCGTCCGGGAACCATCGAAGGCGCGAGGCGCCGCTGCGCCTTCGACGCGAACCGCCTGCGGTTGCACCGTGAACCCGGGCATCGTGGCCCGCTCGATCGCGGCCGGCAGCAATTTCTGGATGTCGTTCAGCAGGGCGCGCTCGGCATTCGACGCCAGCGAGATGGCTTCGCCAGCCAGGCCCGCGCGGCCGGTGCGGCCGATGCGGTGGATGTAGTCCTGGGCCACCAGCGGCAGGTCGAAGTTGACGACGAGCGGCAACTTCTCGATATCGAGACCGCGGGCCGCCACGTCGGTGGCGACGAGCACCGAGACGTGCCCCGCCTTGAAGTCGCTCAGCGCGCGCTTGCGGGCGCCCTGCGCCTTGTCGCCGTGGATGACGGCCGTGCGCAGGCCGGCGCCTTCGAGGAAACGGCCGACGCGGTCGGAACCGTGCTTGGTGCGGCAGAATACGAGCGTCTGACGCAGCGGGCCCGTCGTGAGCATGTGCGCGAGCAAGTCGCGCTTCTGCTCCTGCGGCACCGCGTACACGCGGTGCACGACGGTCGAGGCCACGACGTGCTCGGGCGCGACGTCGATGCGCACCGGGTCCAGCGAGAACGTCTTCGAGATCGCGACGATTTCCTTGGAGAGTGTGGCCGAGAGCAGCAGCGTCTGCCGGGTCTTCGGC
>JANORI010000795.1:0-2189 GCA_031415235.1 Acidobacteriota bacterium
ATCGCGATCACGAGATGCACCCGGAACGCACATTGAGCTGCCCTCGCAGGCGATCTCCTGGCGGCTCCCCTTGTTGACGGCCACCACCGATGTAGTCACAATGACTACATGGAACGCAACGTGGTGGGCGCCCGTGAACTGAAGGCTCGCCTGGGCACCTACCTGCGCCGGGTGCGGCAAGGGCGCACCCTGGTCGTCACCGACCGCGGCCAGCCGGTGGCCGAGTTGCGTCCCATCGCTGCCGGCAGCGGCGTCGAGGCCATCCTCACCCGGCTCACGGCCGCCGGCGCCGTGACCCGAACGGTGCACGAGCCGCTCGCACCCTTCCGGCAGGTGGTGAGCCGCGGCCGCTCGGCCGCGGCGGCGATCGTCGAGGATCGTCAGGACCGGTTCTGATGCGGTACTTCGACGCGAGCGCGCTGGTCAAGCGATACGTGCGCGAGGACGCCAGCGTCAAAGTTCGACGACTGTTGCTCTCGGACACTCCGGCGACCAGTCGGCTGTCGGAGGTTGAAGTCACCTCGGCGCTGGAACGCCGCGCCAGGGAGGGAGCCTTCTCGCCGGCCGAGCGCGACCGCGCGCTTGCCGCCCTCGTCTCCGATTTTCCCGCCCTCGTGGTGGTGGAAGTCACGGCGGAGATCACCACCGTGGCCCGCGCACTCCTGCAGCGCCACGCCCTTTGTGCCGGTGACGCGGTTCAGCTCGCCGGTGCTGGGGCTGATGGAAGTCTCCGCGAGGGGAGGCGACTGCCGGCTCATCGCCTCCCCGGACCGGGCCGCCCGCGAGTCGCTCTTCAGTCAGCCGCAGATCCTCCCGACCGGGGAGATCCTGATGACCACCATGTCGGTGAGCGACGATGTCGACGCCGCATCAGTCGAGATACTGTCGGCCGACCGGACGGCACGACGCCGCATCTTGAAGGGCGCCAGGAATGCTCGCCTCCTGCCGTCGGGACACCTCGTCTTCGTTCGCGGGAGTTCGATCATCGCCACCCGCTACGATCTGTCCGAGCAGACGCCGTCTCCGCACGAGGTGACGATGGTCGAAGGCGTCGCACTCGACTCGCTGGGACATCCGACCTTCGACGTGTCGAACACCGGTACGCTGGTGTTCTGGACAGCCAACGATGTTCGAGGCAACCGCGCGCTGGTCTGGTCCGACCGTCGCGGCCAGAGGGTTGACAGCGGGGCCCCGCTGCGGTCGTACCAGCCGGAGCCGTCGTTGTCCCCCGACGGGGATCGCGTCGCCGTCGCGGCGGGGGACGCGAACCATTTTCTCTGGCTCTTCAGCTTCCGCCAGAACACGCTGGAGCCGCTCTGGCTCGACCGCGAGCCACTCGCCGGTCTGGAGCCCTGACGGGCGACGGGTCGCCTTTCAGATCGGCACGGATGGCAGGCGGGCCGGGGGCCGGATTGCCATCAAGAACGTCGACGCGGTGGGCGATCCCGTCATCGTGGACACTGTGCCGGGACCGGGTCGCATGAGCCCGTCAACCTGGGCACCCGACGGGCGGAGTCTCGCCTATGTGATCCAGGCGTCTGACACGGGGCTGGACGTCGGCGTGCTCGACCTGGCGACGAACACGTCGAAGGCGCTGCTGAACTCCAAGGCGCAGGAGACGCGGCCGCAGTACTCTTCCGACGGCCGATGGCTGGCCTACCAGTCCAACGAATCTGGTCCGTTGGAAATCTACGTCACAGATGCGTCAGCTTCGACGTTGAAGCGGCAGGTGTCGACAAGCGGCGGCACGGATCCCGTCTGGGCGCGCGACGGACGAGAGTTGTATTTTGTAACCGGGCAGTCGCTGATGGCGGCCGAACTGCCATTCGGACCTCAACTGGCCTTTCGGACGCCGGTTCGTCTCTTCGATGGCGTCGAGTCGGGCGCGACGTTCACGGGATACTTTTTCGCGCCGGACGGCCGATTCCTGCTGCGCTCGTCGCCGCCGCGACACAACGGGCCATCCAACCACGTCACGGTCGTGCTCAACTGGTTCGACGAGCTGCGTCGCGTCGTGCCGCCCCAGTAGCCTGGCCCCTCACTCGTCGAAGATGTCGAAGAGGCGAACGGCGAGATTCGGAAAGAGCGGCGACTCGAGCACGTCGTCACGTTCGAGCGACAGCTCGGCCACGCGTGCGAAGCGTCCGTCGGTGGTTCGATACACGTTGATCGCGTCGAGTTCAGGGTCG
>JANORI010000796.1:0-1982 GCA_031415235.1 Acidobacteriota bacterium
CCTGCCGCTCGATGTGATGATCGTGTTCACGGCCAACCCCGAGGACTACACGGCTCGCGGCAAGATCATCACGCCGCTCAAGGACCGCATCGGCGCGGAAATCCGGACGCACTACCTGCACTCGCGCGCGGATGCGATGACCGTGACCGCGCAGGAGGCATGGGTCGAGCGCGGGCTGCGGCTCGAACTGCCCACCTACGTGCGCGAGGTGGTGGAGGAAGTGGCGTTCCAGGCGCGTCAGGACCGCCGGATCGATCGGCGGTCTGGCGTCAGCCAGCGCCTGCCGATCAGCGTGCTCGAAACCGTGGTGTCGAACGCCGAACGACGCGCGCTCGGTGCGGGTGAGGGCATCGTGGCGCCGCGCGTCACCGACGTGTATGCCGCGCTGCCGTCGATGACCGGCAAGATCGAACTGGAGTACGAGGGCGAGCTGAAAGGGGCCGACGCGGTGTCGCGCGAGTTGATTCGCAGCGCCGTGGCTCAGGTGTTCGACGGCTACTTCGTGGACGCCGACGTGTCGGCCACGGTGAACTGGTTCGACGCCGGCGGCTCGGTGCTGCTCGGCGACGGCCTGCCGGCCACGAGCCTCGTGGTCGAAGCGTCGAAGGTGCCAGGGCTCCTCGACCTGGCCGGACGCGCGGGCCTGCCGCACGGGGCGCCGGCCCCGCTCGTGGCGGCCGCCGTCGACTTCGTGCTCGAAGGCCTGTACGCGCAGAAGCGCATCGGTCGATCGGAGGCCGGCGGGTACGTCGGCACCGAACCCGTGCGCCGTCAGGCGGCACCCACCATGCGGACTGCTCCGGCGATTGCGCTCGAAGACGACGACGCGGAGCCCGGCAAGGGCAGGAAGAAGAAGTACTACAACTAGCGGCTAGGTTTACCAGGAGCATCGCGACAGGACGGCGCGACGGACAGTCGGCAGCGGGCTTCATCGAGCCGCGAGCCGCGAGCCGCGAGCCGCTACGAGAATCATGAAATTCAAGTACGGCAAGTACGTCCCCAGTCTGGCCGACGACCTCGACATGGAGGAACTCGTCTCGTCGCTCTCGGAACTGCTCCTGTCGAGCGGTTTCCAGACGCAGTTCGGCGACGGTTCGCTCGACGGCGATCGCACGATGCAGGCGTTGCACGACGCGATTCTCGACGCGCTGCTGAACGGCGGCCTGCTGCCCGACGACGTGCTCGACCAGCTCTTCGGCGAGCAGGCGGAGACGGCCAAGCAACAGCTCGACGAACTCGTGCAACAGCTCATGGAGCGGATGCAGGAGGCCGGCTACATCACGCCCTCGCCCGAGCTCGACAGCGAGCGTCAGCGGCGCGCCAAGGCCGGGGGCGGTGACGGCGACGGCGCCCCCGAGCGCACGAAGTTCGAGGTCACCGACAAGGCGCTCGACTGTCTGGGCTACCGCGCGCTGCGCGACCTGTTGGGCTCGATTGGCCACGCCAGCGCCGGCCGCCACGACACGCGCGACATGGCCACCGGCATCGACGCAAGCGGCGCGCCGAAACCGTACGAATTCGGCGACATGCTGAACCTCGACGCGAGCAGCACCGTGCTGAACGCGGTGACCCGCGCTCACCGCGCCGGCGGCGCCGGCGCCAAGGTGGAGATCACCTACGAAGATCTGATGGTCGCGCAGGGCGAGTACCAGAGCTCGTGCGCCACGGTCATCATGCTCGACTGCTCTCACAGCATGATCCTGTACGGGGAGGATCGCTTCACGCCGGCCAAGCGCGTGGCCATGGCGCTCTCCCAGCTGATTCGTACGCAGTATCCGGGCGATACGCTACACGTCGTGCTCTTCCATGACAGCGCCGAAGAGATCCCGCTGCGCGAACTCGGGCGGGTGCGGGTCGGGCCGTACTACACGAACACGCGCGAGGGCCTGAAGCTGGCGCGGCGCATCCTCGAACGCCAGCGCAAGGACATGCGCCAGATCATCATGATCACCGACGGCAAGCCGTCGGCCATCACGCAGCCC
>JANORI010000797.1:0-3194 GCA_031415235.1 Acidobacteriota bacterium
TTAGTGGCCGCCCTCGCCGTCACGACGCTGCTGATCGCGGCGATGGCGACGCCGACGCTGCGCTATCTGCGCCAGACGCCGCCTCCTGAGATGCGCGTGGAGATCACGACGCCCCTCACCGACGCGCCGCTGCAGTTCGCCCTGTCGCCCGACGGCCGCTCCCTCGTCTTTGTCGCGTCGCGTGATGGGCAGCCGCAGCTATGGCTGCGTCCGCTCGATCAGACCGAGGCGCGGCCGCTGGCGGGCACGGAGGGCGCGACGTACCTCTTCTGGTCCCCCGACAGCCACTCGATCGGGTTCTTTTTGACCGGCCAGCTCCTCCGCCTCGACATCGCGGGCGGTTCGCCACAGAGGCTGGCAACCACGAGGGGGAGCACCCGGGGCGGGAGTTGGAGCGCGGATGGCACAGTCTTGTTTCCGCGGCAGGATGCGGACTCCTTGTGGCGCGTCGCGGCCGCCGGGGGCGAGCCGGTGGCGGCGACGCGGCTCGATCCGCCACGCCAGCTAGGCCATCGCTTCCCGCAGTTCCTCCCAGACGGCCGCCAGTTTCTCTTCTACGCAGTGGGCACGCCCGAGGCGGCCGGGATCTACCTGGGGTCGCTCGACGGCGGCGCCCCCACGCGGTTGACGGCCGCGGACTCTGGGGGCGCGTTCCTGCCGCCGGACTGGGTGGTCTTCGTGCGACAGGGGACGCTCGTGGCGAGCCGGCTGGACCTCGCCCGCGGGGCGTTGACGGGCGATCCCGTCCCGCTGGCCGATCGCGTCGGCGTGGACGCTAATAGCCGCGGGGGCTTCGCCGTGTCAGGAGCGGGCCCGGTGGCGTATCGCGTCGGCGGCGGCTCGTCGCGACGCCTGACCTGGGTCGACCGGACGGGCAAGGCCGTGGGCGTCGCCGGCGAGCCAGACGCGAATACCCTGCAGTTTCCCGAGCTGTCGCCCGACGGCCGGCGCGTGGCGATGACGCGCGCGGTGCAGGGCAACACCGACGTCTGGCTGCGAGATCTCGTCCGCGGCGGGAGCACCCGCCTGACCTTCGATCCGGCCATCGACACCATGCCCATCTGGTCACCGGATGGGATGCGGATCGCCTTCGCATCGAACCGAACCGGCGCCTTCGATCTGTACCTGAAGCCGTCGAACGGATCGGGCACCGAGGCACGGCTGGTGGACTCGCCCAACACCAAGCAGCCGCAGGATTGGTCGAGGGACGGCCGGTGGTTGGTGTACTACGAGAACCACCCCACGACCGGGCGCGATCTGTGGGCGCTGGACATGACCAGCCCCAACCACACCCCGCGCCCCGTCGCGAACACGCCCGCGGAAGAGGTGCTCGCGCAGTTATCGCCGGACGGGCGCTGGGTCGCGTCTCAGTCCAACGAGTCGGGCCGGTTCGAGGTCGTGGTGCAGCCGTTCCCCGAGGCGGGCGGCAAATGGCAGGTGTCGACCGCAGGCGGCGTGGCGCCGCGCTGGCGTGCCGACGGCAAGGAACTCTACTTCCTGGCGCCCGACGCGACGATGATGGCGGTGCCGGTCGCCGCCGCGGGCACGTCGTTCGAAGCCGGCACGCCGGTGGCGCTGTTTCCGACGGGCATCGTGGGCGGCGGGATCGTGACGCAGAACCGGCCGCAGTACGCGGTCGCGCGCGACGGCCGGTTCCTGGTCAACCAGCCGGTGGCGGACGCCACCGCCGCGCCGATCACGCTGATTCTGAATTGGCAGCCGCCGGCGAACAGGTAGCGTCGGTTGGCGGATGACTCCTCGAACGTCGCGAAGGGCAAAGCCGCCGCTTCACGCGGCGCCGCGCAAGCCCTTTGCCGGCCTGTCGCCCGCCACCAGCCAGACTCCGCCGGAAACGGTGATCTGCTCCGCCTTCATGGGACTTCCGGCGGAACTGTAGGCGGGCGGCACAGAACGCCGCCCGCGCACTCTGCCATCTTCGCGGCAACCTCTTGAGCCGCTGGCGCTTGCCCGGCGGGCGTCGCCCCGCCGGGAGTGGTCCGCGACACGCGGCGCATTCCGTCAGCCGACGTCGGGAGGGGGAACACTGCTCCCGGGAGCTTCATCCCCCTCCCCGGCGCGTTGCGGGCGCGGCATCCGATGCGCAAGGACCTGCAGGTGCTCGTAGTTGTGCGGTAGCTCGACGCACTCGATCCCGCCCCGCCCGCGTTCCAGTGCGTCGCGCGCCACGGGTGATGTCGCAATCCACACTGCCCTGCTCCCGTCCTGCATCCAGCGCGTGCGCATCGCGGTGAATCGCGGACGCCGAAACGCCCGGCGCGCAGTGCGCATTCACACTCTTGCTCCGTCCGTCGTCTTCGTTCCGGTTCATTCCTGTTCCAGCCAACGTTCCATCGAACTCCGGCGCCCATTGCTGGCGTTCGATTGTAGAACCCCTGCTTCGGGCGGACCGGGACGGTCGGCAAAGGCCACTGTTCCGACGCGGTCAGCGAGCCGCCAAGCGCTCTCAACGCGGCCTCTTGGAGACCGCCCGTGCACCGTGACCGGTGAGTTGGCGCCGCAGTCGAGCCTCGCCAAGGGCGCGGTTCGATGGGACCGGCGCGGCCGTCACCCGCTCTTCGTGCGCTTCCCCGATGCGTGTCGGCTGCGGCTCAAGTAAGGCTCCCCGAACGTCGCAAAGTGGCGATCCATCCGCCCCTGACGGTTGTCCTGCCCCTATAATCCAACCCGTTGGCACTCACTCCCGGCTCGCGTCTCGGCCCCTACGCAGTGACCGCGCTCCTCGGGGAGGGCGGGATGGGCCAGGTCTACCGCGCGACCGACACGAACCTGAAACGCCAGGTCGCGATCAAAGTGCTGCCGGCGTCGCTGGCGGGTGACGCCGATCGCCTCGCGCGCTTCCAGCGCGAAGCCGAAGTGCTTGCGGCCCTCAACCATCCGAACATCGCCGCGATCTACGGGCTCGAGAGGACCCCAGACTTCACCGCGCTGGTGATGGAACTGGTCGAGGGCGATGACCTCTCGCAGCGCATCGCCCGCGGCGCGATTCCTCTCGACGAAGCGTTGCCCATTGCGAAGCAGATCGCGGAGGCGCTCGAAGCGGCGCACGAGCAGGGGATCATCCACCGCGATCTGAAGCCGGCGAACATCAAGGTGCGCGCCGACGGCACGGTGAAGGTGCTCGACTTCGGTCTGGCGAAGGCGCTCGATCAGGGATCGGGGATCGGGGATCGGGG
>JANORI010000798.1:0-3730 GCA_031415235.1 Acidobacteriota bacterium
AGGTCATCAAGCTCAGCCCGGCTGAACGCAAGATCGGGCTGAGCATCCGCGCCATGAAGTCCGACGAAATCCGGACCGACTGGGAAAGCTACTCGGCCTCGCAGGGCGACGGCTCGGCGACGCTGGGCGATCACTTCAAGATCAAGTAACGGATCAGCGGCTAGGGCATCTCGATGTCACATGGGACAGCGTGATCTCCTAGCCGCTAGTCGCTAGAACCTCTGCTAGTCAAACAACCGATGACCAAGGCCGAACTCGTCGAGGAAGTGTCGCGCGTTTCCGACCTCACGAAGAAGCACTCGGAGGTCATCGTGGAGACCGTCTTTCAGAGCATCATCGATGCCCTGCACCGCGGTGAGAAGATCGAACTGCGCGGCTTCGGCAGCTTCCGTTTGCGCAAGCGCGAGCCCCGCAAGGGCCGCAATCCCAAGACCGGCGACAAAGTCGATGTGCCGCCCAAACGCGTGCCGTACTTCAAGCCCGGCAAGGAACTGAAGGACCTGATCAACCGCGAGGGCGACGACAGCGGCGTCCCTGGCGGATTCGCGCCTCCAGGCGCGTCGTCCAGCTTCTGATCGAGGGTTCAGTTGTGGAACGGCTCTGGTCTCCCTGGCGCCATGCCTACGTCACGCGGGACGGCGAGCCCGAAGGCTGCGTGTTCTGCGTCGCACCAGACGTACCAGACGTACGGTCGCTCATCGTTCACACGGCGCACACTTGCTTCGTCATCCTGAATCTCTACCCCTACAACGGCGGCCACCTCATGGTCGTGCCCATGCGCCACGTGGCAACGCTCGCCGGCTTGCACGACGATGAACTGGTGGAGTTGGCGCGGCTCACGCGACTGGCCGAGATCGCGCTGACCGAGACGTATCGCCCGCAAGGCTTGAACGTGGGGATCAATCTGGGCCGGCCGGCCGGCGCCGGCATCGTCGACCACGTGCACGTGCACCTGGTACCGCGCTGGGACGGCGACACCAACTTCATGCCGGTCGTCGGGAACGTGCGGGTCCTTCCAGAGGACCTTTCTACCACGGCGGACCGGCTGCGGCCCGTCTTCGCGCGGCTCGCGGCGGCCGCGTCCCACGAGACGCACCCATGAACTTCGACCTGCCCACGGCCGCAGCCATGCTCGTCGAGCGCGCCCAGGTGTGTGCTCGCGGCATCCTGACGTCGGCCGCCCCTGACATCGACCGCGCTGGTCGGATCCCCGAGGCGGTGCGGGAGGAGTTGCGGGCCGTGATGTCCGCCGATGCCTGTCGCGACAGCGTGACCTTTGCCGCCGTCGTCGAAGAGCTCGCAGTGGTCTCGGCCGCGGCGGCGCTGACGGGGGCGGGCGGCGCGCTGGCAGATGTGGGTGCGGCCGACGCCGGACCACAGTGGCCTGGCCTGCGCGGCGCCGATGTTGATGGCCTGCGCGCGCGGCTTGGCGGCGACGCCCGCTGGGACATCGCGGTGACCGCCGCCCTCATCGGACTGGCGCGGGCCGCGGTCGAACACGCAACGACGGAGCTGCGCGCGGCGGTCGCGACCGGCACCCCGAACGCGGCGGCGGAAGCGCCGCTGGCCGACGCCGCCACCGTGCTCGACGCGGCGCGTCTGCTGCTCTGGGATGCCGCACGCGCGGGACGCACTGGCGAGACCGCGTCAGCGGCATCTCGCGCCATGGCGCGGCTGCAGGCGCTCGACGCGGTCGCGTTGGGTCTTGCCGCCGCCGACCATGCCACCGGCCCTGAGGCGTCGCGTCCGGGCGCCGTGCTGGAGCGAATCAGCCGTGATGCCGCCACGGCCGCGCGGGTGTTGGGCGCCGCCGCGGCCGCGCAGGCCAGGGTGGCCGACGCCGCGCTTCCCGGCTAGCTGGCATCGACGGCGTAGCCGAGACGCCCGATCTTGTCGGTGATGTCGCTAGGGGCCACGAGCGCCGGATCGTAGGTCACGACGACCTGCGCGTCCTGGTGCGAGGCGGTCACGCTGCTGACGCCAGGTATGCCGCCTACCGCGCGCGTGACGGCGTTCTCGCATCCACTGCAGCTCATGCCCTGGACGGGCAGCGTCAACACTGTCGCCATGTCGTGATCCTCCGGGCTACCCAAGGCAGTGCTTGGCAATCGTGGCCAGTTGCATGTTCGAGGTGCCCTCGTAAATCTGGCCGATCTTGGCATCGCGGTACAGCTTCTCGACGGGATAGTCGCGTACGAAACCATTGCCGCCAAACAGGTTGATGGCCTCCGAGGCCACCCGTTCGGCCACCTCGGAGGTGACGAGTTTGCAGATGGCCGCCTCCTGCAGGAACGGCAGACCGGCGTCGCGCAGCCGCGCGGCGTTGTAGGTGAGGACACGCGCGATTTCGACGTCGGCCGCCATCCGCGCAATCTGGAACTGCACGCCCTGGAACTCGCCGATCGCCTTGCCGAACTGCGAGCGCTCCTTCACGTACGCGACCGCGTGGTCGAACGCGCCGCGGGCAAGGCCGAGCATTTGCGCGCCGATGCCGACGCGGCCCTCGTTGAGGGATTCGATCGCCACTTTGTAGCCCTTGCCGACATCGCCGAGTACGTTGGCTTTGGGCACGGCGCAGTCGTCCAAGAGCAGCTCGCACGTGCTGCTGGCGCGAATGCCGAGCTTGTCTTCCTGCTTGCCAACCGAGAAGCCAGGCGTGCCGCGTTCCACAAGGAAGGCGGTGATGCCCTTGTACCCGGCGTCGGGATTCACGGTCGCGAACACGATGAAGAGACCCGCTTCATTGGCGTTGGTTATCCAGAGCTTGCGGCCCGACAGGCGATAGGCGTCGCCGACGTCGACGGCGCGCGTAGTGAGCGCGAAGGCGTCGGAGCCCGATCCGGCTTCCGAGAGACAGAACGCACCGACGGTGTTCTCGGCCAGACGGGGCAAGTAGCGGGCCTTCACTTCCGTGTTGCCCCAGCGCACCATCGCGTTGATGACCAGGGTGTTCTGCACATCGACGAGCACGCCAACCGCCGGGTCGACCCTCGACAGCGCTTCGACCGCGAGGACAGAATGGAACAGCGTGGCGCCGGCGCCACCAAATGCCTCTGGGACCTCGATGCCCATGATGCCCAGCTCGAAGAGCTTGGGCAGCAGCGACGGGTTCATTGCCCCGTGCTCGTCCATCTCGCGCACAAGCGGCCGCACTTCGCGGCGAGCAAACTCGTAGACGCTGTCGGCAAACATGCGCTCTTCGCCAGAGAGTTGCGTGGCGGCGGGCGGCGGAGCGGGAGCGGTGTTGGTCACAGGCACCTCGGACGCGCGCGGCGGGCGCGGTTGGCGTGAATGGCGGATCGAGACGACCCTGCCGTCGATGTTATCATCGGCCTAGCGCCAGCCAGTTGCCCCCCGAGGTGTGCCGCCCATGTTGTCGACCAGGGTTCGTCTCGCCGTCGCGTTGCTCTCGGCCGCCGTAGGTGCCGCGGGCATTGCCGTGGGAGTGCACGCCGTCGAACCGGCACCCCAGGCGGCGCCGCCCGCGGCTCAAACGCCTGTCCCGCCGCCGCCCCAGACTGCTGCCACTGGCGCCGACCCGGCATCTTCTGAACAGCCGGTGTTCCGCGCGGGCGTCAATTTCGTCCGGGTGGACGTCATTGCCACCGACAAGCAAGGCAATCCCATCACCGACCTGACCCAGGACGACTTCGAGATCATCGAAGACGACACCCGGCAGGCCATCGAGACGTTTCGCCTTGTGAAGATCGATACCGCCGCGCCGGTCGAG
>JANORI010000799.1:0-2254 GCA_031415235.1 Acidobacteriota bacterium
GGCCAACGAGGTGTTCGCGATCATGCCGCGCACGCTGCACGAGGCGCTGTTGGCCAAAGGCGCGCGCTTCTCAGCCTGGCCGGGCGAGGGTCCCGGCATCGGGTCGGTGGGCCCAGAGGAGGTCTTCGTGCGCCTGCTGACCTCGTTCCGCACGGCCGCCGTCGAAGTGGAAGCCTTGCTGCACTTGGCCGGGCGGTAGCCAGCCCGAACGTACGCCGCACCAGAGGACGGGCTACAGATATCCCAGCAGGTTGCGCAGGGCCTCGCTCAGCGTGTCCACGATGGCCCAGGCCAGCGGCGTCAGGTCCCCACTTGTGCCCACGTCAGCCGCGATTCCCGGGTCGGTCAGCATCAGCCACGCGCCGGTCGCCACGACCGGCGTGACGCACGCCGCCGCCAGTGCAACGCCTGTAGCCACATAGGACCAGGCTCGCGTGCGTGAGCCGACCGTGACTTGGGGCCGCATGATGGACGACTCCTCTCACCGCGAGCGGCGTGCCAAGCCGAAAGCGGATTGTCGCCCGTGTTTCATGGGCACACTTCAGGCGCCTGGCGGAGGCGCCGCCGTCAACGTCCGGTTCCGGGACGATGGTTGTTCGATAGCGCACCGAGCGACCCGCGACCTTCGACGGTTCTGACGCCGCCGACCGGTGGTCAGCGCCGCCCCGGGACCTCGTGCTAGTGTGCCCGTCTATGAGTCCACAAGTCTCTCACCCACGGCTGCGGTCATGGCCGTGGCTCGCCGCGGTCACGGCCATGCTGTCGCTGAGCGCGACGGCCGCGCCCGCCCAGCCAGTCACGGCGCCCGCGCCCGAGCGCTCCGTGCTGGTGAAAGCCGCGCAGGTAATCGACGGCCGTGGTGGCCCGCCCCTCAGGAACGGCGGGGTGCTGATTCGTGGCGACAAGATCGAGCGCGTCGGCCCCGCGGCGGGCATGACGGCCGATCACGTGATCGACCTCGGCACGGCCACCGTGCTGCCGGGCCTCATCGACTTGCACACCCACCTGACCGACGAGGTCGGCACCAACTGGGAATCGGCCCTGCTCACCACGACGCCTGGCCGCGCGGCCCTCTACGGCGCCGTCAACGCCCGAACCACGCTTATGGCAGGCTTCACGACGTGCCGCGACATGGGACCGACGTGGCCCTTCACCGACATCGACCTGCGCTACGCCATCGACAAGGGCTCACTCCCCGGACCTCGGCTGCAGGTGGCCGGCAACTACGTGTCGGCCACGGGCGGCGCGGGTGACGCGCGTCAGTTCTCGATCTACGTGGACGTGCCGATCGTGCGGAATCTCGCCGACGGCGTCGACGAGGTACGACGGGCGGCCCGCACGAACCTAAAGAACGGCGCGGACTTCATCAAGATCCTCGCCACAGGCGCGGTGATGTCGAGAGGCATCCCGCCGGGCGCGCAGCAGTACTCGGACGCTGAGCTGGCCGTGGCCGTGGAAGAAGCGACGCGCTGGGGCAAGTTCGTGGCCTCGCACGCGCACGGCGCCGGGGGCATCAAGGCGGCGGTGCGGGCCGGTGTGCGCACCATCGACCACGGCAGCATGCTGGATGAGGAAGGCGCGCGGCTCATGAAAGAGAAGGGCACCTACTTCGCGCCCACACTCTACGTGGGCCACACCATCATGAACGACAATCAGGCGCTCAACATCCCCGCGCACCAGGTGGAACGCGAGAAGGCCATGCAGGGCACACAGGAGAAGGCGTTCAAGATCGCCATGGCGCACCAGCTGCCCATCGCCTTTGCCACCGACGCGGGGGTATTTCCCCACGGCCAGAACGCGCGGGAGTTCAAGCTTCGCGTGGACCTGGGACAATCGCCCATGGCAGCGATCGAGGGCGCCACACGCATCGCAGCCGAGGCCCTGGGCTGGGGCGACCGCGTGGGCACGTTGCAGCCCGGACGTTTTGCCGACCTGATTGCCGTGGACAAGGACCCGATCGCCGACATCACCGAACTGGAGCGCGTGGAGTTCGTGATGAAAGGCGGCGTAGTCCACAAGACGAAGTAGTTCGCACAGAGACCCTCATGAAGCCACTCGCCGCACTGCTCTGCACGCTCGGTCTCGCCATCACGCTCGCCGCCGGTCCGCCCGTCGACGACGCGTTCACCGCCTACTGGAACGCGACATCCGTGCCGGAGGCCACAAAGGCCACTGTCGCGGTCGTGTCGTCGGGGGTGAGCTTCGACGACGCCTATGCGCGTCTGCGCGCGGGTCGCACCTACCAGGCCAACGT
>JANORI010000800.1:0-1630 GCA_031415235.1 Acidobacteriota bacterium
CCGGCGCAAGAAAGACAAGAGCCTGCTCGACTTCGTGACCGGCTCGGTGGATCGCCTGAAGAAGGATCTGGGAGCGGCCGACCGGGCGCGGCTCTCCGAGTACCTCGACGACGTGCGCGAGATCGAGCGGCGCATCCAGAAGGTCGAGGAGATGAACTCGAGCGGTGAGCAGCGGGCCCTGCCCGGCGCGCCGCGCGGCGTGCCCGATTCCTACGAAGAGCACGTCAAGCTGATGATGGACCTGCAGGTGCTGGCCTTCCAGTCCGACCTGACCCGCGTGTTTGCGTTCAAGTTGAGCCGCGACGTATCGAACCGCGTGTTCATCCCCGAGGTAAACACCGGTTTCCATATTGCCTCGCACCACGGCGAGCGTGACGAGCGCGTCCTCGACCTGGCCAAGATCAACAAGTACCACGTCAGCCTCGTGCCCTACTTGCTCGAGAAGATGAAGGCGTCGCCCGACGGCGATGGCGGCAACTTGCTCGACAACTCCGTGATCTTCTATGGGTCGCCGATGGGCAATCCCAACGTGCACAACCACAAGCGCTGCCCGCTCTTCATCGCCGGCCACGCCGGCGGCCAGATCAAGGGCAACCTGCACATCAAGACGGCCGACGGCACGCCGATGGCCAACGCCATGCTGGCGATGCTGCGCACGTTCGACATCCACGACGCGCAGTTCGGCGACAGCAGGGCCGCGATGGATCTCAATCAGGCGCCGGCGACGACCGTAGCCGAGAGGAGCGAGTGGTGATGCGCGCATTCCGTCTGCAGGGGGGCGCTGCGGTGGTGGCCGTCGTCCTGTCGTCCGTGCTGGTGCAGGCGCAGGCGCCCAGATCTGCCGCCCTTCGACCAGAAGGAAATGGGACGGCTCAGGGCGACACCGCGCGGAGTCGAAGTGCCGTGGCCGACGCGGCCATGGGCAAGGACGCCGCGCTCGTGCGGCAGCTGCTCAAGGGTGGCGCCGACGCCAACGGCTCGCAGGGCGACGGCATGAGCGCGCTGCACTGGGCGTCGCTGCACGGCGATGCCGCCATGACCGAGATGCTGATCGTGTCTGGCGCCAACGTCCGTGCCACGACTCGCATCGGCGGCTTCACGCCGCTCCACCTGGCCAGCCAGGCAGGGAAGGCCGCCGTCGTCGTGCCGCTCGTACAGGGCCGCGCTCCGGTTGACGCTCGCACCGCCACCGGCGCCACGGCGCTGATGCTCGCGGCCGGCGCTGGCAGCGCCGAGATCGTGCGCACCCTGGCCAACGCCGGCGCAGCCCTGAACCTGACCGAGACGGCCAACGGCCAGTCGGCGCTGATGTTCGCGGCGTCGGCCGGCCGAACCGACGCTGCGGCCGTGTTGCTCGCCGTGGGCGCCGATCTCAGTCTGCGTTCACGGGTCGTGGACCTGACGACGATCGAGGTACCGGAAGAAGTGCTCCAGGATCAACTCCGCCAGCAGCAGACGCCGCAGGCGCCAGCCGCGCCGTCGCCGAGCGCCCGCGTTGCCGGGGTCTCGCGGCCCTACAAGTACAACGAACTCATCGGCAACTACGGCGGTCTGACCGCGCTGCACTTCGCGGCCCGCCAGGGCGCGACCGACACGGTACGCGTGCTGGTCGAAGGGGGCGCCGACGTGA
>JANORI010000801.1:0-2753 GCA_031415235.1 Acidobacteriota bacterium
CGGCCTTTCCAAGCGGCTTCTCCGCAATCTCGTGGTCAGCGGACGGCACACGGGTAGCCGGACATAGCAACAGCCGGCCTGAACGCGGTGTCGTGATCTACACAGTCGCGTCGCGGACCTACGAGGAGTTGAGGCCGTCGGGCGGTTCGCCGGCCTGGCTGCCCGATGGACGGCGGCTGCTCTACACGGGCGGAGCCGGTTCGGTTGGAACGAGCGGACGTGAGTTGTTGCTCCTCGACACCGCCACCAAGATCAGCACGCCCGTGTACTCGTCGCCGGGGGAGATTCTTGGCGGCGCCGGGCTCTCGCCGGACGCGCGCGAGATCTACGTCAACATCTACCGGCAGCAGGCAGACATCGCGCTCGCCAAGTTGCCGGGCAGCGTGCCGTGAGCGCCACCGCGGCGGCTGACCCGGCGACTCGCTGACTCGCCGACGTCTGAGGCCACGCCGGCGTCGCGCTACCTAGACGTGCGGCGCGATCCCCGCCGTCCTGGAAGCCAATGCGATTGCGTCGTCTCGACGCGCAGCGAGGGTAAGATGCCTCTCGAGACCTGCATGAGACGCATAGTCGCGCCGGACACGATCTCCCTGGATGAAATCCGTGTGCTCGCGCATGCGCGATTCGGCGACATGATCAAAGGCGTAGTCGATCTCGAGCGCGGAATTCTGCTGCTTGATGCCGACCTGCATGCCGATCAGGAAGCGGAGCTTCTGGCGGACGGGTCGGCCCAGGCGAGTCTCTGGGGCATCAATCTCTACCCCGGCGTCACCGGAGAAGACTGGCTGGAGTTCGATTCCATGATCAATCTGCGGCCGTCATGTGGCAACCGCTCGCGCGGTGTGGATGACCCCGCCACGCGGGCAGGGATCGCCGCGTTCATCGAACAGGTGGTGCGCCGATGACCGCGTGGCACCAGGACGCCTCGGGGTGGCGGCGCCTGTCGCTCGCGGAGCAGTTCGGCAATATCGGCAGCGAGATCAGCCGAGCGATCCGCTGGTCGGCGAAGAACCCGGAACGATCTCAGACCGCGCTGTACCGCGGGCTCGAGCTGTTCGACATGATGCTCGACGACCCGCAGCATCGCGGGTCGGTCGCCCGTCTGCGCGAAATCGCGCGCGCGCGAGAGGTCGTGGTCGATTTTCTCGCTGGGTCGAATGAATACGGGTCCACGGGCCCGTCGCTACAGAAGTACTTCGACCACTTTGCCGTCAGCGCGCGCCGCACGCATCTCGCGAAGGCGAACTAGCGCGCCCGCTCGGACCCGGCTGCCATGTCGTGCCGCCGCGTGATGGCAAGACGTATGGTATACATAGGGCATGACGAAGACGACCGTCTACCTCCCGGTTGAGCTCAAGCGGGCGTTGCGGCGCGTCGCCGGCCAGCGGCGGTGCAGCGAGGCGGCGCTGCTGCGTGAAGCCGTGACGCGGCTCACCAGCGAAGCCGAGGCGCCGGTGCCCGCGCTGCCGTTGTTCCGTGCGACCGGCCCGTCGATCGCCGAGGACGTCGACAGCGCACTCGAAGGATTCGGCGTCAGGTGATCGTGCTCGACACGGGCGGGCTCTACGCCGCGCTCGACGCCAACGAAGCGCTGCACGGCCGGACGGTCGCGGCACTGGTCGCATCGACGCCTCCACGCGTCGTGTCTCCATTCGTGCTGGCGGAACTGGACTGCCTGATTGGGCGTCGAGTGGGCCACCAGGCGCAGATGGCCCTCATCGACGAGGTCACGCGCGGCGCCTACCAACTCGAGCCCTTCTCGCCCGAGGATCTCGGCCACGCCAAGCGCATCATGGAGCGTTACGCCGATCTGCGGATCGGACTCGCGGACGCGTCGGTCGTGGTACTTGCGGACCGCTACCGGACCGTCGAGCTCCTGTGCACCGACGAGCGCCACTTCCGTGCGCTCCGCGGTCAGCGCGGCAAGCCCTTCCGATTGCGTCCTCTCGACCCGTAGCGCTGGCCCCACAAGGGCCTGCTTGACATCAGCTCTACACCGCCAGCATGTTGATGTCATGGTTCGCACGCAGATCCAAGTACCCGATGCGGTCGACACGCGCGCCCGGCGGGTGGTCAAGGCCAAGAAGGTCGCTGCGGACTGGACACCCCCGAGGGTGCGTTCCGGCGGAGTCAAGGTGCCTCTCGAACGGCTAAAGGACTACGGCGAAGTTGAAGTGACGCCGCATGAGCCGAAGGCACGGAGACGTGCGTGATCGCCTTCGACTCGAGCATCTTGTTTCCCTGCGTCGTCGGACCGTCCCGACGAGCGCGGTCTCGCAGCATCGGCGGCGTCGCGACTACCGCCGCCGAGCCACGAGTCGTTCGCGCACGCCAGCGGCCGGGAAGTCACGCTCGGTCTGCGCCCGAACCGTAGCGGCGTCAGCCTGGCGTTTCTGGAGGTAGGTGCAGACGTCAGGCTTGTGCCTGAGATAGTAGGTGGTGACGGAGTAGACGTCGGCCAACCCCACAGACGAATACTGCAGGGCGATTTCTTCGGCGGTCGCGCCGGCGTCGAATGCCGCTATCAATGTGTCCAGGGTGACTCGCGTTCCAGCAACGCGAATGACGCCGTCCGCGTCGGTCCGAATCGGAATTCGCTCCATCGTGTCGGCAGAGTTCAAAGCACACCCCCAGGCGATGATACGGCCTGCTTTCGGCACGGCGGGGCGCATTTTCGGCCGGCAACCGGGCCAGCCTACCGACCTTCGCGCAGGAACTGCTCCGCCAGGTTCGCGTGCAGCACCATCTCGAGC
>JANORI010000802.1:0-30985 GCA_031415235.1 Acidobacteriota bacterium
CACACCGCTCAGCACAGCGCCAGCCGGGAAGCCGAACGGAGGCTGCTGCTCCTGGTTGTACACCCGGCCCGTGATGATCGGCTGGTCGGGCTCGCCTTCCAGGAAGTCCACGACGACTTCCTGGCCGATGCGCGGCGTGGACACCGAGCCCCAGCCCTTGCCGGCCCACGGATGCGACACGCGCGTCCAGCAGGAGCTGTTCTCGTCTTTCTTCCCGTAGCGGTCCCAATGGAACTGCACCTTCACGCGGCCCAGGTCGTCGGTGTAGATCTCGTCGCCAGCCGGTCCCACCACCACGGCGGTCTGCGGCCCCTGCACGAACGGCTTCGGCGTGCGCCTGCGGGGGCGGAACTGCTGCGCGGTCGACATCGAGACGAAGCTGCAGGCGAAACTCGGTTCCTCGCCCGGCGGCATGCCCTCGTATTCGCTGAACTGCAGGTCGAGGCTGGTGCTCAGGATGAGGTGCTCGCGGTTCTGGTCGTCGCGCGTGCAGTCTTTCAGAGTGAACACCGCACCCACGGCCACGCCGCGCGCGTTGGTGGCCGCCTCCGCCGTTTCGAACAGGCTCGCCAGCTCCTCGATCCGCACCGACGCATACTGCTCGCCGTCGGCCTTCTGCAGATAGTGTCCGGGGTAGTCGTAGACTTCGTAGTCGCTCGGAGCATACCCGCGCGGATGCTTCTTCTGCGTCTTCAGCTCCACGCTGGGCCGCTTGAGGTCGTAGTCGTCGTGCACGTAGACGCCGGGCTGGATCTCGCGCGAGAACTCCCAGCTCGTGATGTGCTCCACATCGGGCCGCACGAACTGATCCGGCGCGATGAAGCGGAGGTCTTCGTACCCCGGGGTCGCCAGGTGGCTGGTCGTGGCATCCGTAAGCACCAGCGTGTTGTGCCCGTCGGTGTGGCGCATGTAGTAGCCGATCCCTTCTTCCTCCATGAGCCGGCTCACGAAGTTGAAGTCGGTCTCGCGGTACTGCACGCAGTAGGTCCACTTGCGGTAGCTGCCGTTCAGCTCCAGCTTGAAGTCGTTGGTGGGATGGTCCCCGAACACCTTCTTGACGATGTCGGGCACCGTCATCTCCTGGAAGATGCGGCAGTCGGCGGTGCGCGTCAGGAACCAGAGCCACGGACGCACTTCCGCGAGGTACCGGTGGTAACGGCCGTACTTGCCCCGCTGGGCGAAGCGCGTCACGTAGCCATTGAAGTGCCGGATGCTGTCGTCGGGCAAGGCCAGCTTCACCGTGACGTTCTTGCCCAGGATGTCGTCGAGGACGATATCGCCCTTCTTGCTGAGCAGATCGAGATGGAACTCGCCGAGCCGGCTCATCTCTTCGCGCGCGTGCATGCCGTGGAACAGCAGCACGTCGTCGCCGAGCGGCGTGGCGATCTCCATCAGCCTAGGCATCGCGTGCTCCGGTCGCCCTCGCCGGCAACTCGCCTCCGGGCAACTCGGCGGAGTATAGCGCGTCTGTCGCTTTCTGGCTGAAGGCCCGCACGGCCAGGCCCGCAACCGGCACGCCGGATTCCATGCGCAGTTCGGCGCGGATGATCTCGGCCGTCAATCCGGCCTCGGCCAGCACGCGCGCCACATAGGGTTGGGCGTGAGTGTAGCGGCCGTGAGTCGCCAGCCGGAACCCGTCGGCCGGATCAGGCCCGTCGAGGGCTTCGACGGTGAACAGGAACTGTCCGCCGGTTCTGAGCGCCGAGCGTGCCGCGACGGCCACGTCTTCGAGCGCGCCGAAATAGCAGAGCGTGTCGGCACAGACAATCACGTCGAAGGCCGCAGGTTGGCGCTGCAGGTACGCCGTCAGCTCGGCCTTCACCAGCTCGTCGTAGACCTGCTTGGACTGGGCCTGCTCCAGCATCTTGGTGGACAGGTCAACGCCCGTGAGCCGGCGGGCGTATGGCGTCACGAGCGGACCGCACAGTCCCGTGCCGCAACCGACGTCGAGCACGTCAAGCGCCTTGGCCGCCGGAATCCCGGAGTCGGCCAGCATCGCGCCAATCAACTGCGGCGCCTGGTAGGCCAGGTGCTCCAGCTTCTCCTCGAACGTGGCCGCGAAGTCGTCGAAGACTCGTTCGACGAACCGGTCGTCGGCTCTCGCGGGCACGTCGCGGCCCGACACGGCGGCCAGCAGGTGCGGCGGCACGGGGTTCTCCGGCTCGTCGACCACCCACTTTTCGAGGATCGCGATGGCCTTGTCTTCTTCGCCGAGCGTGCAGTGCGCCATGGCCAGCAACCGCCGCGCCTCCCTGTGCTCGGGGCTGAGGGTGGTGACCCGGCAGTAGCACACTACCGCTTCCGGCAGGCGCTTGGTCTCCGACAGCAGGATGCCGAGGTTGTGATACGCACTCGCATGCGTCGGGTTCAAGCGCACGGCTTCGCGGTACGCGGCTTCGGCCTCGGGCAGGCGTCGCTGCGACTTGAGCACCACGCCCAGGTTGCTATGCGCGTTGGCGTGGTCGGGTTCGAGCGCGATCGCCCGCCGATAGGCCACCATGGCGTCATCGGCACGCCCGAGCGCCTTGTAGATGATGCCGAGGTTGTTGTAGCACTCGGCCCGGTCGGGCGCCACCTCGAGACTCCGCTCGATCATCTCCGCGGCCACGGCCGTGCGCCCCGCCTGGTGGGCCAGGACGCCCGCATAGTGCAGCAGATCCGGATGCTGGGGTTGCACTTCCATGAGCCGGCGATACACGTCGGCCGCATCGGCCAGCATGCCGCCGCGCTGGTAGTCGCGCGCGATGGCGAGGGCCTCATCGAACGAGACGTGACGTCCCTCGGGCTCCGGCTGTTCCATGGCGGTCAGCGCTCGTCAGTCGAACTGGTACGCGAAGTCGCCGTTCTCGACCACCAGGCGCACGCCGCCCAGCGTCTGTCCGGCCACCGCCCGCGTAAGGAATTCCTTGCTGATGGCGGGTAACACGGTGTTGGTCAGGATGGCATCCACCATGCGACCCCCGCTTTCTACTTCCGTACACCGCGACACAATCAGCTTCACCGCCTCATCGTCGTAGGTGAATGGCATCTTGTGGTGTTCGGTGACCCGCTTGGCGATGCGGCCCAGCTGGAGCCGTGTGATGTTGCCCATCATGGCGTCGCTCAGCGGGTAGTAGGGAATCACGACCAGCCGGCCCAGCAGGGCGGCCGGAAACTGCTTGAGCAGCGGGTCGCGCAGCGCCTTGGCAATGCCGTCGGGCTCGGGCATCAGCTCGGGGTCCTTGCACATGTTCATGATGAGGTCGGTGCCGACGTTGGACGTCAGCAGGATGATCGTGTTCCGGAAGTCGATGTCGCGGCCCTCGCCGTCTTCCATCCACCCCTTGTCGAAGACCTGGAAGAAGAGCTCGTGCACGTCGGAGTGCGCCTTCTCCACTTCGTCGAGCAGCACCACGCTGTAGGGCCGCCGGCGGACGGCTTCCGTCAACACGCCGCCCTCGCCGTACCCCACGTATCCGGGCGGCGCGCCCTTGAGCGTGGACACGGTATGTGCCTCCTGGAACTCGCTCATGTTGATGGTGATGACGTTCTGCTCGCCGCCGTAGAGGGCCTCGGCCAGCGTGAGCGCCGTCTCGGTCTTCCCCACGCCCGACGGGCCGCAGAGCATGAACACGCCGATGGGCTTGTTGGGGTTGTCGAGTTTGGCCCGCGACGTCTGGATGCGCCGCGCGATCATCTCCAGGGCATGACGCTGGCCGATCACGCGGTGGTTGAGTGTATCGGCCAGGTTCAGCACCGCGCCCACTTCGTTGCGCACCATACGGCCCACGGGTACGCCGGTCCAGTCCTGCACGACCGACGCCACGGCATGCTCGTCGACACTGGGCAGGATCAGTGGCGAGTCGCCCTGCAACTCGGTCAACTTGGCCTGCAGGTCCGCGAGCTCAGCCAGCAGACGCGGGCGCACGTCGGGGTCCACGGGGGCCGGTCCGCCGGCGGCCGGCTCGGCGGTGTTGCGCACCTCGGCCGAGTGTTCGAGCGTCGTGCCCGTACCCTCCACCGGCTCGGCGCCCTTGCGCAAGTCGGCCCGAATGGCCAGGACCCGGTCCACCACCTCTCGCTCGGCCTGCCACCGTGCTTCGAGTTCGACCCGACGCGCGTCGTGCACCGACCGGTGCTCCTCGGCCGCTTTTCGCCGTTCGCTCGCATCCACGCCGACCGTCTCTTCCCGGCCGATGATGTCCAGCTCGATCTGCAGCGACTCCAACGTGCGCAGGCAGTCTTCGAGCTGCGGCGGTACGGCGTGCTGACTGATGGCGACGCGCGCGCAGGCGGTGTCGAGCAGGCTCACGGCCTTGTCGGGCAGCTGGCGGGCGGGAATGTAGCGATGCGACAGCCGCACCGCGGCCTCGAGGGCCTCGTCGAGCACCTGCACCCGGTGGTGCTTCTCGAGTACCGACGCCACGCCGCGCACCATCAGGATGGCGGTATCTTCTGACGGCTCGGCGACCTGCACCACCTGGAAGCGGCGGGTCAGCGCCGGATCCTTTTCGATGTACTTCTTGTATTCGGTCCACGTCGTGGCCGCGATCGTGCGCAACGTGCCGCGCGCCAGGGCCGGCTTCAGCAGGTTGGCGGCATCGCCCGTGCCCTGTGCCCCGCCGGCGCCGATGAGCGTATGGGCCTCGTCCACGAACAGGATGATCGGTTTGGCCGACGCCTGCACCTCGTCGATCACCTGACGCAGGCGGTTCTCGAACTCGCCCTTCATGCTCGCGCCCGCCTGCAGCAGGCCGATGTCGAGCGTGAAGAGCGACACGTCCTTGAGCGGCGGCGGCACATCCCCCTTGGCCAGCCTCACCGCGAAGCCTTCCACGACCGCCGTCTTGCCCACCCCGGCCTCACCGGTCAGAATGGGATTGTTCTGCCGGCGACGCATCAGGATGTCGATGATCTGGCGGATCTCGCCGTCGCGGCCCGTCACGGGATCGATTTCCCCCTTGCGAGCCTTCTCGGTGAGATCGGTGGCATAGCGGCGCAGCGCCTCTTGCTTGCCCATCTGCGCGGGCGCCATCGCCCCGCTGGCTTCGCCCGGCCCCGACAGCGCCGACCCGTCCGTCGCGCCCAGGTGATCTTCGGGCGAGCCCCTGACGATCTTGCTGAACTCGTCGGTGAGCAAGTCGGGCTTCACCGCCTCGAACTGGCGCGAGATGGCGATGAGGGCGTTCTTGAGCGAGGGCGTCTTGAGCATGCCGACGATGAGATGGCCGGTGCGCACCCGCGACTCACCGAATAGCAACGTGCCGAAGACCCAGCCGCGCTCGACCGCGCTCTCGACATGCGCCGACAGGTCGGAAATCGACGTGGCGCCACGCGGTAAGCGGTCGAGCGCGTCGGTCATGTCCTTGGCCAGTCTCGAGGCGTCGATCTCGAAGTGGCGCACGATGCGGTGCACGTCCGAGTCGGGCGTCTGCAGGATCTGCTGCAGCCAGTGCACGAGTTCCACGTACGGGTTCCCGCGCAGTTTGCAGAAGACGGTGGCGCCTTCGATGGCCTTGTAAGCCAGGCTGTTCAACTTACCGAACAGCGCCGTGCGGCTGATGTCGCTCATGGGATGGCTACTCCGGGTGGCGCGGCAAACGTCTCGGCGTGCAGGCACAGTTCGCCCGCGTCATGGCTGGCTCGGCGCGCCCCGAGCCACGAGGTCCAACCCAGTCGTCCGACCGACCCCAGCACCAGCGAGGGCACCTGGTTCGACTTGAGCCGCAATCGCAGATCCCAGTCGTGCTCGAAGCCGAAGTAGAACCGCACCCAGTCGACCAGTTGCTGCAACGGCCGTCGGCCCGGGAGGAACTGTTCGTACTCCGACAGCGTCAACGGGCCCAGCGCAACGCGGAACTTGTGTTGGCGATCCCAGACTCGGCCGCCGAGCACGGCGCCGGCGCCGAGCACCGCACCGGCGCGTCCTACATAGGTGCGCTCGCGGGGCCCCAGTACCATCCAGTGCCCGACGTATTCCTCGATCTCGACCGGCACTCGGAAGAAGTGCCGCAGGATGTCGGCGAGACCTGCAGCGTTACGCACCTGCCGCACGAGTGCGCCGACATGGAACAGCTTGGCCGCGTCGGGCACGGTATCGCGATCGCGCAGCAGAGGCGGTGCGATGCCGACCAATGCCCCGATGTACCCGGTGAAGCGATCGCTGGCTGGACGATCCCGATTGACGTGCGGCTGTGCCTGGGCCCACGCCCGGTAAAAAAGCGCGGTGAAGCGGTGGTGCAACAAGTCAAGAAACCGGCTTGTTGCCGGGTCGCCGGCGTTGCGCAGGCGGTCGCGCACGTGCTCGGTGATATGGAGTGGCAGGGGGCCATTGGGCCCAAGCAGGCCAAAGAGCCGCACGTGCAGACGTGGCGGACGTCCGTCGCGCCCAGGGTAGAGGGCAGCCAGTGGCGCAGGCGCAAACGACAAGTCGGGATCCTGGCCGAGCCGCACGGGTTCATCCACGGGCCGGAGCGCTTCACCCCACCGCGGCTTGTCGTCGTACAGGCACTCGAGTCGCCGCAGCGTCTGGTAGAAATCAAACGCGTGCGGCGCCTCAGCCAGCGCGGCCAGAAACGCTATAGCGTCGGTCTCTCGCCCCACCGCGGCTCCCATCGATGCACTTCGCCCCGGGACTCGGAACGCAGTACCGTCTCGACAAACGAGTTGATTGACACATGGCGCGTCAGGTAGTGGTGCAGCACGGCGCCGAGCTGAAAAGCACTGCCGCCTTCGAATGCCAGGTCATCGACGCCAAGCGTCACTTCGAGTCCCCGGCCGAAGGCGAGGGGACCCGGCCCGCGCAGGCGGCGGACGACCGGGCCGACTGCCACCGTTTGGATGCCCTCCATCTGCCGCTTCGCGCCTGCATCCGCGCTCGACGCATACAGCTCGAGCAGATCGCGCAACGCCGCCGCCCCTTCCTGGGGCGTCGTGTTCACGAGCGACAGATAGTTGAGCGACAGGTGGCTGATGGCGCGCCACGCCACTGCGCCGTCGACCAGCGGCGCGTAGGGCCGGCTGGGGCCGGCCACCGCGCGCACGCTGACCACCGGGGCCGCGATGTCCAGTGAGAAGTCGGTGGACCCGAGTCCAATGGGCATCTGCAGGACCAGGTCCCGGTTGGTGCACAGGGTCTGCAGCGAGAGCTGACGCAGGTCCGCGCTGAAGGGGGCCTGAGCCGAATCGACCAGCGACAGGAACACCTCCGAGCCGATGTAGCTCGATCGCGAACCACGGCGCTTCTGTGTCGAAGAGACGAGACGGGGCTCGCGACGCGTGGTGAAGTAGGCGGCGTGGTCGCTCAGCTCGAACGTGCTGTAGGCCGAATAGAACGGCAGGAAGTCTTGCTGGGTGTCGCTGCCCACGCCGTGGCCCACCACCTCGGTGACTTCGTAGACCTCGAAGTCGAGCGGCCGTGTCCGATCGACGACGACGTGATATTCGTGGGCGCTGTCGGACACGTGAATCCGGTCCGCGCGCTTGGGGAACAAGTTGATCGCGGGCGTGCAGTGAAGCGCCAGATTCGACGCGTCGACGACGCTTTCAAGCGTCGGCTCCGCCCGGCCGAACAGCAGCACCACCTCGATCTCATCGGTCGACGCCCGCCTGATTGCCGGGGCCAACCCGCTGATTTCCACGAAGCGATAGCGCTGCGGAAAGGCGAAATACTCCTGCAGCAGCCGGTAGCCCTGAAACGAGCGGGGCGTGCGCGGCAGCAACGCCTCCTCATTGGCATAGCCAACGGGCTGGACGCTCGAGGCAGGCAGGAACTCGTGCCACCGCGGCGTGGCCTTCATCGGGAGCACGAGGGCGCCGAGGCACGCCCCCAGACTGAGCTCGCACAGGCGATTGGCCACCTCCTCGCGGCCAGCCAGGTAGATCGTCAGGCGGTCGAGGGCAATCTGCGCAAACTTCAGACCGGCCGTGGTCTTGAGGCGGATCCGCAGGCCGCCTTTGATCCGCTGTGCCATCGGCAAGGTGTTGAGCGGCAGGTCTGGCGCAAACGAAAAGTAGGTCGCCGACGCGATTTCCACGGGCCATAGGGTGACGTCGTGCGCGGTGCGGAACTCGCAGGCCGTCAGGTCGTCGCCCCCCAGCACGCCGAGCATCGCGGTGCCGCGGGGCACCTGTCGCGTGCCCGACGCCAGGTTCGGCTCCTTCGGGTCGGGCGTGAGCTGGGCCACGAGCATCGACGGGGTCGGCGCCAGGTAGTGCGGGTGCACGATCTCGAGCAGGGCCTGCGTGAACCGCGGAAACTCCGCGTCCAGCTTGAGCTGCACACGTGCCGCCAGGAAGCCTACGCCCTCGATCAGGCGCTCCACGTAGGGATCGGCCACCTCGATACCGCTCATCCCCAGCCGGGCCGCGATCTTCGGAAACTCCTGCGCGAACTCCGCGCCCATCTCGTGCAAGTGCTGGAGCTCGAGGTTGTAGTAGCGCAGCAGCCGGGGGTCCATGTCAGACGACTCGCGACCGCATCAAGTCGGCGATCTCGACCTTGCCGGTTTCGAGGTCGATCTCGGTGCGCACGAGCAGCTCGAGCGGCACCGGCTGGGCCCAGAGCTGGCCGCGGATCTGCACGCCCACGATGTTGTAGTGCTCGTGGGCCGACGCCTGCTTGACGGCCTCTACCTCGAGGGTCGCAGGAAGGATACGCGGCTCGTAGTCGAGAATAGCCTGGCGGATGACGCGCTCCAGGTCGGCCACGTCGAGCGACGACAACGGTTTGCCCGAGAGCGCCGGCAAGCCGTAGTTCACGACCGACCGGCGGGCGAACGGTTCGTGGGTCAGCGGCTGGCTCGACTCGAGACGGGTGCAGTTGAACAGCCACGCAAGGTCGCGAAGCACGGCTTCCCGCAAGCGGGCCTTCGACATCACGCGCCGCTCGCGTGATTCCACCTGGCGGTCGGGTTCCTCGTCGATCAGGCGATCGAGGAGCGCCGGCTGAAGGCGTTCCTGGGGCGTGAGCTCAGGCACCGGGGGCTCCCGGGGCCGATTCGGTGTCTGCGGTCGGCTCGCCAATGGTAATGGAGCGCACGTCCATCAGCGCGAAATCGCCAGCGCTCGTCGTGAACACGCGCTGTCCGAGCCCCGTAAACACCTCTGGCGGCCGCTCGGTCCATTCGGTCATCCTCGCCAGCCGAAGGCGCGGGTCGTCGGCGCGCTCGGTGCCAGGGTACCTGGTCGGCACGACACCAACGGCTTCGCCGCCGTTGGAGAACTGCAGGTGGGCCGGCGTCCAGACCACATCGCGCAGGTCGGCCGGCGCTTCGAAGTCGACACGGGACAGCCGGGAAAATGGCACCCAGTAGTAGCGACCGTTAATCACGGCCTCGAGCACCGGTCCCAGACGCATGTCGGCATCGGCGATCCAGTCGAAGGCCTGGCCATCGATGGCACCGGCGGAGGCGGGCGCCGCGTCGAACGCGCGGGTCCGCAGGTCCTGCGCCTCGTCGGCCCGCGCCGTATCGGCCACGAGCAACGCCTCGATGAGCAGCGCGAGCCACTGTTCCGGTTCGCCGAAGATCACCGGCGAGCGCTTGCCGGCGAACACCTCGGCACGCAGCCGCTCGCACAGGATGGCCTCGCGGTACATCTGTGCCATCGCCAGCGCGCTCACATCGAGTTCGGCGGCGAGATTCAGCTGGGTCGCGGCCCGCGCCCAGTCGCCCTGTACGGACAGCAACTGGAAGAGGAACACGCGCAGCGCGGCCTGTTCGGGCGTCTTCCGAATCTGCTCCTGCAGGCTAGTGAGCGCCGCGGCGAGGTCGCCCTCGCGCACGGCCTGTTCGGCGGCGTGTACAGACATGCGAGAGACCTCCAAGACACATCACGGGTACGAGACTCAGTCGGGCGCGGCCGTGTCGGTTTCGAACTGCACGGCGCCCCCGCCCTTCGCCCCCTTCGATGACTGCGGCGTGTAGGTCACCTTGACTTTGTCGAACGCGAGGGTCACCCGTTCGACCAGCTCCGACAACTCGCTCTCGTCGCGGATGGAGGTGATCCGGACATTGGTCATCTCGATCGAGAAGTACTCGAGCGGCGTCTGCCCGGCCTTGCGCACCGTCAGCTTCGCGGTTGACGTCGCCTTGTTGTTACGCAGGAACCCCATCAGCGTCGCCGAGCTCTGATCGACGTGCTTGACCACTTCGAGTTCGCTGATCTTCACTCGCGCCTTGGACTGACCGTGGGGCATGGACCTGGGCGACTCCATGCCCCAGGACCATGACACCACTTCGATCTCGCCCTTGTGCTCCGCGTCACCGGCTTCACCCGTGACGTCCTGCATCTTGAGAAACATGTCGGCAATGGCCACAAGGTCACCCGCGCGAAACGACGGTCATGGGTCGGTAAGGTGGGCGCTATACCTTGATGTTCTTCGAGAAGTTGTACTTCTGCTTCACGTCGCCGCCGAGGGTGCCGTCGGCCTTCTGCTCCTTGTAGATCATCTCGAGCGCGGCGAAGTTCAGGCTGAGCTGCTCGGTGGGCACCACGTCGCCCGCTCCGCTGCCGCCCAGCTGGTACGAGCTCACCAGCACGTCTTCCATCGTGACCTTGAAGTACTCCACCTGTTTGCCGCCGGCCTTGCGACCCACCATCTCGGCCTTCTTGAAGTGCTGACCGGTAGCGCAGCCGATGAAGAGCACCGGGGAGCTCTTATCGACCTTCTTGACGAAGTGGAAATCCTGCGGAAGCGCTTTGCCGGCACCCTGGCCGGCGCCGTGGCCGGCCGTGCCCGCATTGCTCACGCCCCAGCTGTACGACTCCATCTCGATCCAGCCCTTGTACTTGTCGTCGGTCGATTCGCTCTCGACCCCGTCAATCTTCAGAAAATAGTCGACCTGTGCCATGTGACATCTCCTTCACTCTGCGCCAGAACTACGAACCCGACTGGCGGTCCATCGACATCAGCGACGGGCCGCCGTGAACTCCCTCGTGCCTAGCCCGCTTTGGCGGAGGGCAGCTTCGACACCAGTCGAAGCGAAACCGTCAACCCTTCGAGCTGGTAGTGCGGACGCAGGTAGAACTTCGACGAGTAGTAGCCGGGATTGCCCTCGACCTCTTCGACGACCACTTCGGCCGCCGCCAGCGGCTTCTGCGCCTTGGTCGTTTCCGAGGAGTTCGCCGGGTCTCCATCGACGTAGTTCATGATCCAGTTGTTGAGCCAGCGGTGCATGTCGTCGCGCTCCTTGAAGGAGCCGATCTTGTCGCGCACGATGCACTTCAGATAGTGCGCAAAGCGGCAGCACGCAAACATGTACGGCAGGCGCGCTGCCAGATTGGCATTCGCGGTGGCGTCAGGGTCGTCGTATTCCGCGGGCTTGTTCAGGGACTGGGCGCCGATGAAGGCCGCGAAATCCGAGTTCTTCCGGTGGATGAGCGGCATCAGGCCCGACTTGGCCAACTCGGCCTCTCGCCGGTCGCTGATGGCGATTTCGGTCGGGCACTTCATATCGACCCCGCCGTCGTCGGTCGGGAAGGTGTGCACCGGCAGCCCTTCCACGGCGCCGCCCGACTCGATGCCGCGGATCCGGGAACACCAGCCATACAGCTTGAACGACTTGTTGATGTTGGTCGCCATCGCATAGGCCGAGTTGGCCCAGGTGTACTTCGTGTGGTCGGCTGAGCCGGTGTCTTCCTCGAAGTCGAACGCTTCGACCGGGTCCGACTTGGCGCCGTAGGGCAACCTCGCCAGAAAACGCGGCATCGCGAGACCCAGGTACTTTGCGTCGTCTGATTCCCGCAGCGACCGCCACGCCGCGTAGTCGGGCGTGCTGAAAATCTTGGTCAGGTCGCGGGGATTGGCCAGCTCCTGCCACGACCCCATTTGCATGAGCGTCGGACTGGCGCCGGTAATGAAGGGGCAATGGGCCGCCGCCGCGGTCTTGGCCATCTCGGTCAGGAGTTCCACATCGGGAGGGCTCTGATCGAAGTGATAGTCGCCGACCAGACAGCCAAACGGCTCGCCGCCGAACTGGCCGTACTCCGCCTCGTAGACGCGCTTGAAGATCGGGCTCTGATCCCACGCCGTGCCCTTGTATTTCTTGAGCGTCTTGCCCAGCTCCTTCTTCGTGACATTGAACACCCGGATCTTCAACATCTCGTCGGTTTCGGTGTTGTTGACCAGATAGTGCAGGCCACGCCAGGCTCCTTCAACCTTCTGCAGATCTTCATGATGCAGAATCTGGTTGATCTGCTCGGTGAGCTTCGCGTCCAACTGGGCAATGATGGCCTGGATGGACTGCACGACGTCGGTGCTGATGAGCTTGGTGTCGGCGAGCGCCTGCTCGGCCAGCGTGCGCACGGCGCGCTCCACGGCTTCCTTCGCGGCATCCGACTTGGGCTTGAATTCCTTCCGCAGAAGGGAATCGAACTCGGTCGCCTCGAGCGGACCAGTCGTCGTTTCCCCGATCTGTTGCGACTTAGGGTCGGCCATGTACGTGTTCTCCGCTCCAATACGTCAGAGCCTAGGACGAGGGATCCTCGGCGGGTTTCTTGGTCGTCGCCAGCGTCTGCAGCAGCGCCGGATCCTGGAGGAGCTTGCTGACCAGCTCCTCGGCGCCGCTCTTGCCGTCCATGTACGTGATGAGATTCGACAGTTGTTCGCGCGCTTCGAGCAGCTTACTGAGGGCGCCGACACGACGGGCGATCGCCGCCGGAGAGAAGTCGTCCATGCTTTCGAACGTGAGCTCAACGTTGAGGCTGCCCTCGCCGGTCAACGTATTGGGCACCTGAAAGGCCACCCGCGGCTTCATGGCCTTCATGCGGCTGTCGAAGTTGTCGACATCGATCTCGAGGAACTTCCGATCGTCCACCTGCGGCAGCGGCTCCGACGGATTGCCTGACAGGTCCGCGAGCACGCCCATGACAAACGGCAGCTGGACCTTCTTTTCGGAACCGTACAATTCCACGTCGTATTCGATCTGAACGCGCGGAGCACGATTACGTGCGATGAACTTCTGACTGCTCGCCTTCGCCACAACAATCCTCCCGCCAGTTGCCCCGTGGGGGACTACTGGTCTCTCAGCCCGACTGCTTCGCGCGCCGACGACAGCGCACCCGGCGCTACGTCGCTCAACACTTCGATGAAATCCTTGGCCACCAGGCGTTTGGCCCGTTCCAGGAAATACGGCACAGGACTCGACGGCTCGGCGTGGCGGAAGAACGCCGCCACGGCATCGAGCGCGCGGATGGCATCCTGGCGCGACCGCACCGCTCCGATCGCTGCACCGCCGGCCTGCGTCGCGCCGCCGTCCCCTTCGCCCTCGCCCTCGCCGCGCTGCGCCAGCTGCGCCCTCAGGGTCTTGACGACCTTCGTGAGCTGCGCGACCAGGGGGTCGAACGTCGGCGCGGCTTCGACACCGGCTTCGGCGCGCAGCTTCGCATCGATGCGCTCGAGCGCGACGCCGGCGGCATCGACCCCCTGCAGCAGGCCACGAAGGTCGTCGAGCGGCATGGCGCCAAACGCGGCGGTAATCCGCCCCGTGTCCGGCGGCGTGTCGCCTTCGCCCACCGGCACCAGCCCGGTGGCCATTTCGACATCGCGCAAACTGATCCGGCCGTGCTCCCGAGTGGTGACAAGCGGCGCCCGACGCACGCCATCGACGATGGCGACTTGGTCGCCGAAGCAATTGAGGGCGTTGCGTCGCAGGATGGCGTCGTCATCGACCAGCGGGAAGGTCGTTGCCCAGGATTGCTCGAGCCACGCGGCTGCCACGGCCACGGTGTCGAAAAAGGCACCAAGTCCGTCGGTTCTGAGCGTGGCGGCGGCCAAGTGCGCCAGTAGGCGCAGATCCTTGCTCTTGGCCAGGGCGGCAACGGCCTCGGAACGAATGGTGGGCCACAAGGGCGGCGGGTCGAGTGGCAGCGAATGCCCAAACAGGCGAAACGTATCGAATGCAGCCAGCAGCGCCGTGTCTTCCAGATTCTCGCCGCACGGCTGGGCCTCGCTGATCGGCGCGATGAGCGCCTCGAATTCGGCGAGTGCACTCATGGGCATGCCTCGTCAGTTGCGGGCCAGCACCCACAAAATGAACCGAAGGTCCGGTTCCCGAGAGCGAGGAATGAGCGTGGCATCGCCATTGGCGCGTCAGGGTCGACTATCGGGCCATTGCCCAACCAGAACAGCGACAAGACACGCGCGCCGCGTCGCTGCTTCCGTCGATGTCGCAATCTCTACTGGATCGACGCGAAAGTCAATAGATCTTCGGCGCGTCGGCCAACGCTTCGGCCACAAGCGCGGTGACGTTGTCGGGCGCGCCTGCCGCCAGCGACGCCGCCACGAGCGTCTCGACGGTGGCCAGCACGTCGGCGCACGCCATGCTCTGTTGAATCTGCCCGTCGGACACCGTGCGGGTGAGGCCGTCGGAACACAGCAGGAATCGATCACCGGCCTGCACTTCGCCCGCCACGAGATCGAGACGGAGAGCCGACTCGGCCCCGACAGCCCGGGTGACGCCATTCGATTCCGGACGACCCGCTGGACCTGCCGGTACGCTGTGGTCGGTGGTCAGTTGCTGGAGTCGCCCTGCCCGCCATCGATAGACGCGGCTGTCACCGGCCCATAGCACGGCCATTCGAGGACCGCGAACCACGAGCACCACCACGGTACTGCCGCACACGTCGGCGAGCAGCGACTGCGCAGCGGTGCGCACCAAATGGGCATTGACCGCGTCGAGGCGCTCGCGGACGGCGTCGGTTGTGGCATCGAGTGTTCCGGCGGGAACCAGGTCGGCCAGTGCATCGCAGACCATGCGACTGGCCACCTCTCCGTCGGCGTGCCCACCCATGCCGTCGGCGACGGCCCAGACGCCAACATCGGGTCGCTCCACAAACGCGTCCTGGTTGATCCGGCGGGCTCGGCCTACGTCGGTCTTGGCGGCCGACCGGTATCCCAGTGGTACCGGTCCGCCGAGAATCGCCAGGTCCGGCTCCGCCGCGCGATCGACTCGCGCCGGCAGGAGGTCCCAGCGCCGCTCGGCCCAGGAGCCATCGAGCATGGCGCCGAAACGGTCGGGTGGCGGCAGGCCCTTCACGATCAGGCAACCGGGCTCGACGTTGGCCGAACCCTCGGTCCACCAGAGCGTCAAGGGCGCGTAGCGCTCCGACAAGCGGTGCGACAACAGCTGCAGTAACGTGGACGCCAAGTCGGCGGGCGACGCAATCGGCACCTGCCAGGCTGTGGCGGGACCGTCGGCGAGCGCGACCGCGGCCGACGCCTCGAGATCGACGGCACGTGGAAGGGCCAGGAACTCGAGCTCGTCGCCCAGCCGCGCGACGTCGGTGTCGAAGCGCTCGAAGTCCACGACCTCGGCTTCCAACGTGTCGACCACCAGCTGCGTTGCGCGGCTGAAGAACCGCTCGGCCTCGAGCGCCACGCTTACCAGACTGGCGTCGTCCGGCAGCGACGCCACGATCGTGAGCGGAAAATAGCGTCCTACCCGATCGACGCTCGGCGCCATCACGCCGACGATCGGGGTTTGACCAGCGGCGCCCGGCCCGCAGGCAAACCGCCACACCGGGCTGGTCAGATACACGTCGAGCCAGCGGTCGCCCAAGGCCGACCGACTCGCGGCCATGCAGTGCTGCAGCCAGACGTCCCAGGCGCCAACAAAGGCCTCTGGGGCGCGTCGGCGGAGGAAGTCGCCATGGCTCGGCAACTTGCCGTAGAGACCAACGTCTACCACGTGCGCTCGTCCTGACACGCCCGGAGCGTCATGACCCGCACGTGAACTGCTGCCATTCACGGGTGCCGACGGGGTTGCGCACGCTGTCGGCCTCGACCGCCACGCGCACCAAGTGGCCGGAGCCCTGGAACTCGAGCACCACGCCGGTGTCCGAAAGGCGCTGGATGCCGGCGCCGTCGACCATGCGGAACCAGGCCCAAGGTCCCTGGATCGACATCACCTCCCGCGGCCCTCCACGGTCTTCGAAAGTGGCAACGGCGGCGGCCAGCCCGCCCGGCCACCGCAAGGGCCAATTGCGGTTGGGCCCGCGCTCGTAGTCCATCTTCGTGCCGTCGACCTGCAGCACGAACCGCGTGGCGCGCGGATTCATGTCCGAGAACGTGAGCGTGAAGTTCACGGCCGGCCGCGCCGCATCGGGGGGGAAGAACAGGTCGCGAATGCGCCGCGCGGCCTCGAACTTCCGCAGCATGGACTCGGATCCGGCCGCGCCGGGGCGCCACGTCCAGGGACGCTGCGAGGTGTCCACGAGCGGCGCCAGATTGGCCGCGAAGAACGTGTCGTAGATGCCCTTGTGGCCGAACAGTCGCCCGAAGTCGGCAATCGGCACCTCGCGCGTGGCGCCCGGCGAGAACGGGTAGCGATCGGTCAGGATCACGCGGCACTCGTCCACAACGGTGAGATACCGGCTCTCGATCTCGCTCCGGGCGTCGCCGACCACGACGGTTTCCGCCTTGTCGCCCACGCGCGCCACCAGCGCCCGCACCAGGGGCGGCGCGTTGGTCCCGAACTGCGCCAGCGCCTGCAGGGCGTCGCGCAGGGCCGGATCGGAGAACACCGTGGACACGGGCCGGTTCCCGACCTCGGGGCCGACCTGTTGCAGCAGCTTGTTCACCTCGGCGATCCGCTGGAGGAGCTGATCGATGGGCGCCGCGCCTGGTTCGCCACGCAGGAACTGGTGCACCGGCTGGAAGTGAGCCGTCACAAATGCGCCCGGCGAAAGGCTCGACAGACCCACCGCCTCGCTCAGTGGCTTCACCAGCTTACCGAAGCGATCGGTGATCGCCTTGCCCGCTGTGGCCAGCGTGCCAGACGGCGGTGCCGCCGGCGAGGGCGCATCAACCAGCATCGTGTGCTCGGCCACGGTGAGCAGTATCGCCCGCAAGGGCGACGACGCACCGCCCAGGGTGCCGAGGGCGTCGGCCATCTGGGCCACCGTGTCGAAGCGGACCAGATCGAGATCCGCCAGCACCGCGTCCCAGTGGGCCACGTAGTCGCGCTCGTACAAGTCGATCACTTGCGCGGCCAGCCTGACCGGGTCGGCCGACAGCAGGCCGGCCTCGCCCCACACCCAGCTGTCGGCGGCGTACTCCGCGACCAGCGCGGCGGTAACGGTGGTGGTGGCCTCCTTGAACACGGGCTTGCTGTACAACCCCGGCACCGGCGTCGACAGACTTGCTCCGCTCGCCCGCCGCAACACCTTGTCGGCGCCGATCCCGGCCGCGATGTCGAGCCGAACGGCACGCGCCGCGTCGTCGGCATAGCGGCGCTTCAGGCGCCCGAACATGATCTGGGGAATGGAGGCACGCCGAATCGTCGAGCGGGCCTGAGCGACGAGGGCAGCGTCGAGCGCCACCGGCCGCACGGTTCCCTCTTGCGCCAGAAGGTTCTGGAAATGGCGGGACAGCGACGCGCCGGTGCCCGCGCCAGCGCCGTCGGCGTTCTTCCATTCGAAATCGGCGAACTCCTGCAGGAACGCTTTGTCCAGGCGTCTCGGGTCGCCGAGCATCAGATACGCTTTGAGATACTCGTACAGCGCTTCCGGCTCCGTGCCGTTCCGGAGCAGACGCTCCTTGATCCGCAGTGCCACCCGCGGCAGCAGCGCGCCGTCGAGTTCGCGCACGTACGCGTCACGTGCGGCGTTACCCAGAGACGCACCCTGATACAGGCCCCACCGCATGCCCCACGGCGTGTCTGCGCGGTGCCGATCGGCCACATCGACCACCTGCCGCACGGCGTCGAGGCGCGGCAAGAGGGTCGCCAGCGACGCGTTCTGCGACACCGGCGGCACCTGATCGAGCGTCTGGACCGCGGCGGCCAGCTCGGAGAGATAGGCGCGATTGCGGCTCGCGCTCCACGACCACACGGCAAACGCGAGCACGGTCACGAGCGCCAACCCCGTATAGGCCCCGAGCTGCGCCGCCGCCTTTCGTACCTCGAGCGTGCGGTTCATGCCGGCCAGCCCGGATTCGCCGATCATCACGTCTTTCAGCAGGCGCTCGACGAAATAGGCCTTGCCCCGGCCGGTGGACTGCCCGATGGCGTCGGCCGCCACGCCGAATCGCCGCCCGATCGCGCCGAGCAGGCGGTCGATGGGCGTGCCTTCCTGGGTGCCGCTCGTCAGGTACACGCCGCGCAGCAGCACCGGCCGGTCGAGACGCGAGGTCGCAAAGACCTCGTGCACGAACTCGGCGAGCACGTCCCTGAGCGCCGCCATCTGCTGGGGAAACCCGAAGACGGCCGTGCGGCGCCGCACGTCGCGGTCTTCTTCCACCCGCGCAAACACCCGTTCGTTCAGCCGGGTCATGAGGGCTTCGAATTCGGCCGGCAGCGCGCCGGTCGCCTCGCCGCTGATCGTCACGTCGTACGGAAAGGTGACACCCCACACCTGCGCCCGCTGTTCCTGGGTGAGGTCGTCGAAGTACTCGGCGAAGCCCGCGACCAGGTCGCACTTGGTCACCATCACGTAGACCGGCAGCTGGACGCTCAACTCGCGATTGAGCTCGTTCAGCCGCCGCCGGGCCGCCTCGATGTGTGACTCGCGTTCGCCTTCGCCCTGCACCATGAGGTCCGAGGCACTGATCGTGAGGATGACGCCGTTCAGCGGCCGGCGCTTTCGGTACTTCGCCAGCAGCGCCAGGAACTCCCGCCACCCTTCGCTATCGGACGACGCATCGGAGTCCTGCGTGGTGTAGCGCCCGGCCGTGTCGAGCAACACCGCTTCCTCGGTGAACCACCAGTCGCAGTTGCGGGTGCCGCCCACGCCGCGCAAGGCGCCCTTCCCCACGCGCTGTTCCAGGGGGAACTTCAGCCCGGAATTGAGCAGGGCAGTCGTCTTGCCCGACCCCGGCGCGCCGATGATCACATACCACGGCAGGTCGTACAGACTGTGGCCGCTCTGGCGGCCCTGCTTCAAGGTGGCGACGGCCTCTTCGAAGCGCTCCCGCAGGCGTACCACTTCAGCGGATGCCTGATCCTTGGTGGGATGCGCCTGCCTGATCACCGCGGCCACCAGCATGTCGCTGGCGCGGAATGCTCGTAGTCGTCGGACCAGGCGCGAGCCGCCCCAGATGGCCACGACCAGCCCCATCGCGATGAAGCGGCTTGTTTCGGACTCGAGCGGCCGGTAGGTGCCGAACGCGAACAGCGGCCCTGCAAACCAGATGAAGAGCGCCATCAGCAGAAAGCCGACGGTGACGACGATGAAGCGTTTGAGGAAAGCGAACATCCTACGTGCCTCGCACGTGGACGATCTCCACGCGTCGATTGCGCGAGCGGTTCTCGGGCAGTGACTCAGGTCGATGGAGCGGCTCGGAGGAACCGACGCCTGTCCAGCTCACCCGCCCGGCATTGGCCGGCGACTCGAGCAGCACCTGGGCCACGCTGACCGCCCGTTCCCGCGAGAGCGCGAAGTTGTCCTGGTAGCGCAGCGACCGCATCTGCTGGTCGTCGGTGTGGCCGACAACCAGCACCCGCCCAGGCACCTGCGCGATGGCGCGCGCCACCTTCTCCAGGACGTCGATCGACACGGTGTTCACGGTGGCGCTGCCAGAGGCGAACAACCCCGACGCAAGCATCGTGACTACGGTGCGCCCGCCCTGCTCGTCGACCTTCAGCGCGCCAGCGCGCTCATCGGCCGCCAGCAGTTGCTTGAGGGTCGGCCCCTTGGACGGCGGCGGCGGGACCGCGTCGGAAAAGCCGTCGCGGCCCAGGTTCGCCAGCTTGACTTGGATCGGCGCGGCAGACCTGGCCAGCGCCGCGTAGTACATCGTGAAGGTCACGGCCGCGATCGCCAGAGCAGCGGCAGCCACCACCCACCACGGCACGTAGCGAATGACGGGATTGCGGCGATCCTCCAGCCCGCGCCAGCGCAACGACAGCTCGGGCTCCGGCGGGGTGCGCAGGGTGCGGATGCGGCGATACAGCGCGTGCTGGACGTCGGCGAGCTGTTCGTGGCCCCGGTCCTTGACCTGGTACTTGCCCGCGAACCCGAACGCCAGACACAGATACTGCAGCTCCATCAAGTCGACGTACTTCGCCGGGTCGCGCGACACGCGGTCGAGCACGTCGAAGAATTTCTCTCCGCCCCAGGCTTCGTTGTGGAGCGCCACGAGCAAGGGGTTCTGGGCCCATTCGCTCTGGCCGCCCCACGGCGTGGACAACACCGCCTCGTCAAGGCCGGCGCACAGCGCATACCGCGCGGCCATGACCATGTCGTTCTGCACGCCAGACTGCCGCGCCTGCTCTTCGAAGCGGCGCACCTCGTCGAGCGCGTGCCGCCGCAAGCCTGGGACATCCCCCCCCGTGAGGGACCCGCGCAAGCGACCGGCCAGCAGCAGCAGCGGGCTGGCGGCCTGCACGAGCGGGTTCAGGCCGAAGCCGAGGGTACCCTGCGCCGATTGGGGAACTGGGTCGGATTCCGCCGCCACCTGCGCTCGAGCCCGTCCGGCCTCGGCGCCGCCGCGCCGGCCAGCGCCGGGACGCGGCCGAAGTACGGTGCCGTCGGGCCGATTGAACGGGTCGTCGATGTCCGCCATGACGAGGTTGCGTTCAGCCGCGAATCGCCCAGAACTCCATGCCCAGTCCCGGGAATTCGCCAGCGACGTGCAGGGCGACTCCGCCAGACGACGTCAGCTGGTCCCAGAGATCGCTCGACTGGTCGAGCTCGAAGTACGCAAAGCCCGCATGGTACGGAATCTGGCGCGGGGCGACCGGCAACGCGCGCACTGGCACGCCGGGCAGCTGCAGCGTGACGAGGTCCCTGATCTTCTCGACGGGACCGACCTTCAACTGTGCGGGGAAGCGGCGGCGAAGTTCCTCGGTGGGCAGGTCGGCACGCGCGGCCAGGATGAATGCCGCGGTGCTATACAGCGACCGATCGGCCACGATGGCCACGCTGATGCCGAACTTCTTCTGCTCGATCGGGATGGCGATCGCCGCTTGTTCGAGCACCGCGCTCAGCGCGGTCCGCAGGGCCACGATGACGGGCTCGAACGACTCCTTGAGCCGGTCGTGGCGGTAGCCGGGGAACTTCGGTGGCCGCCGGCTCACGTTTGTGAACGTGGCCAACTCGCCGGCCGCCGCCGCATAGAGCTGGTACAGCAGTTCTGGGTGCGCGCCACCGCCGTCGGCATGATGCGCCAGCAGTGGCTCGAATCGATTGATCGCAATCAACATCAGGAAGTCGGCGATCTCAGCGGCCGATCCCCGGCCGGTCGCCGCGACGCGTCCACCGAGCGCCTCGCCACGCTGGTGCACGAGCCCCAGCAACTCGGTCATGAGCGTCGCCAGTCTGGACGCCGTGCGCGCGTGCAGGACCGTCGGGATGAACGTCTCGTCAAGGACGACCTGCCGGTCCGATCGGCACTCGACCAGGTGCCCCAGCGGCACGCAGGCGTAGGCTTCGGTCACGTCGCCTTCGAGCAGCAGACGTGCACGGAGCGTGGCGACTTCGAGCAGCGCGGTGCCGGAGGCGGCCGACGTGGCGTCGCGCGCCTGGAGCTCACGCACGCCGTAACGCTCCAAGCCCTCGGTCGCTGCAGCGCGATCCACCTCGAGCTCGCCGGGACGGCGCAGGGGCAGGGCCAGGTGGACTCGCTGGTCGCGCACCTGGGCGCCAATCTCGATAGGCGGCGGCAAGGGCTCGTCGTCTGGCATCCGAAACGGTGTGCCATCTGGAAACACGCCAACGGCTCGCCGCAGCCCGAACTTGCCGATGCTGAGCAGGTCGCGCTCCAGTTCGAATTCCGTCAAGCCCCAGCTGTGGCTGGCGAGCGCCCGACAGCGCGTCTCGACATACCGCTCAAAAAAGCGGTCCTGCTGCTGCAGGTGCTGGGGCTGTAGGAACAGCCCTTCCGACCAGATAACCCTATTGTTGGCAGACATGGCGCCGATCGGCTACGAGGATTTGCAGTCTATACCCGAAACGAGAAAACCGTCCACGCGCACACCTCAGTCCGGGGGCGCCGCCTTCGGCGCGGACGGACGCTCGGCCTTGAGGCGCGCGAGCTGCTCTTCGTACGCGCGGGCGAACGACTCACCGAACAACTTCCGAAAGCTCGCCTCGGGATCTGCGAGCAGAGCGTCAGACTTCTCTCGATACAGATCCCAATACCGTAGTTTGGCCGGCACCGTCAGCAGCGAGCCCTTCTTCAGCTGACGGTCGAATTGAGCCTGCAGTTGGGCGGGATCGAAGTGCGCGAGCATGGCCTCAAAGGCCACCCGCATGCCCGAGAGCATCGCGATCTGATGCGCCCGCACATCCTCGAACGCGTCTTCGAAGGCGTCGACCGCTGGCAGGTAGGCGGCGTTGCGCTTGACCAGCAGGTTATGGAGCGCGTCATCGACGTTGGCCGAGAACTTGAGCGGATTGTTGTCGGCCGGCCGGAACTGCGTCATGCGCATCCGGAACTCGTCCTTGATGTGCTGGCGCGCCCGAAGGACGTCCATCACTCCCTCGACGACCACCCTCAGGATGCGGCCGAAGTCGCGCGCAAGGTCCTCACTGATCTCGACGCCTTCCAGGCCGGCGCCCGCGAGCATCGCCGCCAATCCTTCGTGGGCCGACGCGCCGAGTCGTGGCACCACCGGGGCCGGCGGCGCGGCCAGCGCTGGCAGGCGCTCGGACACTGGCGCTGCGGCGGCCGGCCGAACCGCATCCGACGGGGCCGGGAGGCCCGGAATGGGCGTGACTTCGACCCCAGTGGACACCGGGGATCGCGAGGCCGTCGCGAGCGGTTGAGGGCCAGCGAGCCCAATGCCCGCTCCGAGGTCATCGGCGGCAAATGGATCCGACACCGCAACCTGTGCCGCAGGTTCTTTGGGCCGCTGGAGCGGCGGTCCAAAGGCGCCGGAATCCGAGGCCAGCGGATCGTAGTCCTCGGGGATGAGCGGCACCGATGAGCGTGGTCGTATCTCCGGCGGCGAAGGCGGCACCGCCGGCGGTCGATAGTGCTCGGCCAATGGCGAATCCGCATCGAGCGCGCGGGCGGTTGGCACCTTGCGGGGTCGGGCCTTGGGTGCGTCGCCCTCGAGCAGCTTGAGCGGATCGACCTCGCCCAGCCCTTCGGCATCGCGGGAACTGTGCGCCGAAGCCCCCCGGTGCCCAAGCAGTGAGCCCTCGAACGGGTCGTCGGTCCCGAACGGGTCCGCCGCAGCGCCGCCCGCACGGGCGGCGCCCGCGACCGTGACGCGAATGTCGTAGGGGTCGATAGCGATGCGGTCGCCCGAGTTCAGCCTTTGAGGGCGACCGCGCACCAGGCGTTCTCGGGACTGATTGACGTAGACGCCGTTGGTGCTCGTGTCTTCGATGAAGAACGCGCCGCTCGCGCAGGTGATGACGGCGTGCCGGTTCGAGACCTTGGAATGGGGCAGCACCCAGTCACTGCTGCGCGCGCGACCAATCGTGCCGCCCTCGCTGCCGAAGGACTGACTGCTGGCCGTGCCGAGCGAATCCGGACGCGGCGAAACAACTTCCAGGGTCAGAATCACAGTTCGGGCAACTCTCGTTTTGAGTGTACCGCAGTCCCGCTGAGGGGTCGCGGCCCAAAGCCGAGCGGACAGTCGACCAACGGCAATCTCTGATACCCTTCCCGCCCGAAGGTCACCTGTGCCGAACCCGTCCCCGCAACCGACCGCGCCGTCTGTCAGTTTCCTGAAGCTCGCCGGTCCGGGCCTGGTCGTGGCCGCCACCGGCATCGGGTCTGGCGATGTCGTCTCGGCCACCGTCGGCGGCGCGCGCTACGGAGTCGTGCTGCTCTGGGCCATCCTGGTCGGCGCGTTCTTCAAGTTCGTGCTGAGCGAAGGCATCGCGCGCTGGCAACTGGCCACCGGCACCACCGTGATCGAGGGCTGGGCGGCGCACTTGCCGGCGTGGGTGAAGTTCTACTTCGGCATCTACCTGGTGCTCTGGACGATCGCGGTGAGCGCGGCGCTCACCAACGCCTGCGGGCTCGGCCTGTCGAATCTCACAGGCGGCGCCGTTCCTCAGTCGTGGGGCGCGGTGGGACACAGCCTGATTGGCTTCGCCTTCGTATATCTGGGCGGCTACGGCAAATTCGAGCAGCTGATGAAACTGCTCGTCGGGGTGATGGGCTTCAGCATCCTCGTGTGCGCGGCGCTCACCATGACGCAGCCCGGCGCGGCCGCCCAGGGGCTCGTGCTGCCGGTGATTCCCGTCGGCAGCGGCACCTACGTGCTCTCGCTCATTGGCGGCATCGGCGGCTCGGTCACGATGCTCTCGTACAACTACTGGATGCGCGAGGAAGGCATGCGGGGGTCGAGTTGGTTGTCGTACGTGCGCGGCGACGTCGGCGTGGCCTACGTGTTCACGGCGGTGTTCGGCATCTCGATCATGCTGATTGCCAACACGGCGTTCTTCCTGCCGGGTGTGGCACTCAAGGATGCGGAAGCCGTGCCGCGCATGGCCGCGTTCCTCGGCACCGTGCTGGGCCCATTTGGCGTATGGGCGTACGGATTCGGCTTCTGGGCCGCCGTGTTTGCCTCGCTGCTGGGCGTGTGGCAGAGCGTGCCGTATCTCTACGCTGACATCTACGGCGTGATGAAGGGCCTGTCGGTGGACGCGCGAGCCGAGATCACCAAGGTGACGAGCCGGCCGTATCTGCTGGGCCTGTTCTTCATCACGCTCGTGCCACTGCCGCTCGCCTTCACCGGCGCGCCGCTGCTCATCATCGTGACCTACACGGTGATCGGCAGCCTGTTCGTGCCGTTCCTGGCCGCCACGCTGCTCTACCTGAACAACCGCGTGGCCTGGAGCGAAGACGTGCCGAAGAACGCGTTGACGACGAACTTGCTGCTCGTCGTCATTCTGGTGCTGTTCGTGCTCGTGGGCGGCCAGGAGGCCATGAGCGCGGTCAAGCGCATCATGGGCTAGGTGCCGACGGCAGTCGAAGCATCGGCGGCCGCGCGCTTCCCTGTCGGCAGTCGCAGCGACACGGTCACTCCCTCCGGCTCAACCGGGGTCCCCGCCGCGCGGACTCTGCGCGGTGGGGTGGAAGCTTCGGTTCGGCCTGTCGGGACGTCTTGCCGCGGAGTGGAACAGCACCCGAGACCACGGAGGACCGCCAGAGCGGCCGATCCTCAGATTTCGCCGTCAGGAGTGGCCGCGCCGCTTCGCCTGCCGGTGTCTCGCGCTGGATCGTCAGCCGCGGGCGTAGCGCCAGTGCGTGACGCCAGGCGCGTTCGCGCCGCCTGCCAACGAGATGTCCTTGCCCGGTGCTCCACGCTCTGGTCTGGGCCGGCGGCGAACCCGTCGAGGGAGATCGCAGTCTTCAGACGCACCTTGCTCATCAGCTGCTCCATCCTGTCGTTGCGCCACGAGCATATCGCAGGCCATTCTGTGCGACGATTCCCGGCACGCCATGATCGCGACCCTTGCCCTCATTGCGCCCGCGCTCATGCGGCAGGCCGACCCGTCGGCCGTCGGGCGCGACATTTGCGCCTGGAACGCGGGGCGATGAGCGACATCCTCGCGGCGCTCGCCACGCTCTATCCTCCCGAACGGCTGCTCACGCGCGCAGCCTCGCTGGCGTCGTACGAGAGCGACGCCCTGACGGCGTTCCGCACGCGCCCGCTCGCGGTCGTGCTGGCCGAGACGAAAACGGAGGTGGTTGAGACGGTGCACCTGTGCCACGCGGCCCGCGTGCCGTTTGTGGCCCGGGGTTCAGGCACGAGCCTGTCGGGCGGTTCAGTGCCCCTGGCCGACGGCATCGTCATCGCGCTCAACCGCATGAACCGCATCCTGCGGCTCGACCCGGTCGACCGCGTCGCGGTCGTTGAGCCGGGCGTCATCAATCTCGACATCTCGGCCGCGGCCGAATCGTACGGACTCTACTACGCGCCCGATCCGTCGAGCCAGTCGGTGTGCACCATCGGCGGCAACGTCGCCTTCAATTCTGGCGGCGCGCACTGCTTCCGCCACGGCATGACCGCCAACCACGTGCTCGGGATCGAGGCCGTGTTGCCCGACGGAGAGATCGTGCGTCTTGGCGGCGACAGCGTCGAAGACATCGGCCCCGATCTCACCGGCCTCTTCGTGGGCTCGGAGGGCCTGTTTGGCGTAGCACTCGAGATCACGGTGCGGCTGATCCCCCGTCCTGAGGCGTATCGGACCGTGCTCGCGTCGTACGCGTCGCTGCAAGCGGCAGGCGATGCCGTCACGCGCATCATCGCGGCCGGGCTGCTGCCGGGCGCGATGGAGATCATGGACCGCCTGGCGATCGAGGCCGCCGAGGCCGCCGTGCACGCCGGCTATCCACGCGAGGCCGCGGCGGTCCTGCTCGTGGAACTCGAAGGCGAGCAGGCACAGGCGGACGCGGAGCTGGCGCGTCTGCGCGCCGTGCTCGATCGGTCTTCGCCAACGGACATCCGCGTGGCGCAGACCGCTGACGAGCGGGCGCTGCTCTGGAAAGGCCGCAAGTGCGCGTTCTCGGCCGTGGGCCGGATCAGCCCCGACTTCATCGTGCAGGACGGCGTGGTGCCGCGCACGAAGCTCGGCGACGCCCTCGTCGCCATCGAGCAGCTCTCGGCGCAGCACGGCCTTCGTGTCGCCAACGTGTTCCACGCGGGTGACGGCAACCTGCATCCGCTGATCCTCTACGACGGTCGCGAGCGTGGCGAGCTCGAGCGCGCCGAAGCGCTGGCCACCGACATCCTTCGGCTGTGTATCCGCCTGGGCGGGTCGATCACCGGCGAACACGGCGTCGGACTCGAGAAGCGCGCGTTCCTGCCAGAGATGTACGCGCCCGAAGACATGGCGTTCATGCAGCGCCTTCGGCAGGCCATCGACGGTCGCGCCGTGGCCAACCGCGGCAAGATGCTGGAGGTGCCGGCGTGACGGCCGGCCCGGCGCTTTCTCCAGCCTCGCTCGACGAGCTGCAGCAGGTGGTGGCCGCGTCGATGCCAGCCCCGATGCGCGTGGCGGGCGCAGGCACGAAGGCGAGGGCGACGGCAGGGGACGACGCACAGGTGCTGGACCTGCGCAGGCTGTCCGGCATCGTCAGCTACAATCCGGCCGAGTGCGTGTTCACCGCGCTGGCGGGCACGCCCGTGGCCGACATCGACCATGCGCTGTCGGCCCACGCGCAATATCTGCCGTTTGACCCGACGCACGTCGGAGCCGGCGGCACCATCGGCGGCACCGTGGCATCAGGCCTGAGTAGTTCCGGCCGCTATCGCTACGGCGGCGTGCGCGACTTCATCATCGGCGCGCGCGTCGTGGACGGCCACGGACGCCTCATTGCCAGCGGCGGCCAGGTCGTGAAGAACGCCGCGGGCTTCCTGACGCACCACGCGTTGGTCGGCAGCGCCGGGCGCCTGGGCGCGATTGCCGAGGTGACGTTCAAGGTCTTTCCGCGTCCCGAAGCGCGGGCCACGCTGCGCGCGCCGTGCGCGTCGATGGCCGAGGCCGTGGCGGCGCACGAGCGTCTGCGCGCGACGGCGATGGACGTGGAGGCGCTCGACATCGAGGTGCCGGCTGGTGCCGGCCACGCTACGGTGTGGGCGCGCCTGGCGGGCGCTGCCGACGCGTTGCCCGCACGCGTGGCCCGCGCCCACGATCTGCTCGCGTGCGCCGCGGAGCCGTTGGAGCACGACGACGACCGACGAGTGTGGAGCGAGGCGGCGGAGCTGACGTGGGCCGCCGGCGCGGCGGCGGTCGTCAAGCTGCCCACGACGCCGTCGCGCATCCTCGACGTCGCGGGCGCGCTCGGCGCGCTCGGTGCCTGTCGCGTGCAGTGCGGAGGCGCGGTGCTGCTGCTGGCCACTTCGCAGTCGCTCGACGCCGTGCACGAGCGGCTGACCCGCCACGGCTGGCGCGGCGTGGTTGCGTGCGGCGGGTCACACGGACGCCTGCTGGGCACGGCCACGCCACACGCGTTTTCCGCGCGGGTGCACCACGCGCTTGACCCCGATCGACGGTTCCGCTAGTCGTCACCGGCGCCATGCAGCATCAGATTCCTGTGAGCACGCTCGGGCCGCACGGCCGCACGATGGCCGACGCCGTCTCGTCGTGCGTGCACTGCGGCTTCTGCCTGCCGGCGTGCCCGACCTACCGCGTGCTCGGCGAAGAGATGGACTCGCCGCGCGGCCGCATCGTGCTCATGAAAGAGGTGCTCGAGGGCGGACTCACGCTCGACGAGGTGGCGCCGCATCTGGACCGCTGCCTGGGCTGCCTGGCGTGCGAGACCGCATGTCCGTCCGGGGTGCCGTACCGCGATCTCATCCAGCCCTTCCGCGCGAAGCTCGTGGCCCGCCGGTCACCGTGGGCGCGCGGCCGGCTGCAGGGGCTGCTCCGCGTGATGGAGTCGCCGGCGCTGTTCCGCCTGGCCGCACGCGCCGGGGCCGCGGTGCGCCCGCTCGCGCCGTTCGCACCGGCGTCGTTGCGCACGATGCTCGCCCTGCTGCCATCAACGCTACCCTCGCCCGTCGTGCCGGCGCAGGTCACGCCCGCCACGGGCCGGCGTCGCGGCCGGGTCGCGCTCATGACCGGCTGCGTGCAGAGCGTGCTGCGCCCCGACATCACCGGCGCGGCCATCCGCGTCCTGGCAGCCAACGGGGTCGAGACACTGGTGCCGCCCGACCAAGGGTGCTGCGGAGCCCTCGCCTGCCACGTGGGCGACGAGACGCGCGGCCTGGCGCTGGCCGCCGCGCACCGCGCGCGCCTCCCCGGCGACATCGATGCCGTGCTGACCACGGCCGCCGGCTGCGGGTCGGCGATGAAGGACCATCATCGCGGCGGGCCGCCCGTATTCGACGTGCTCGAGTACCTCGACCAGCTCGGAGTGACCGGCGCCCCGCGGCTTGGCACACCCCTGCGCGTGGCCTACCAGGACGCCTGCCACCTGGCGCACGCCCAGCAGGTCACGAGCGCCCCTCGGAGACTGCTGCAGGCCGTCAGGCACCTCACGCTCGTGCCGCTCGCCGACAGCGGCATCTGCTGCGGCTCGGCTGGCCTCTACAACATCGAACAGCCGGTACTCGCGGCTGAGCTGGGCGCTCGCAAGGCCGCGGCGCTCGTCGCGACCGGCGCGGCGCTCGTGACCACCGCCAACATCGGCTGCCTCATGCAAATGCAGGCCTCGCTCGCCGCGGCCCGCCACCCGGTGCCCGTAATGCACGTCGTCGAACTGCTCGACATGGCGTATCGCGGGGCTGCCGGGCCACAATAGGTCACCCTCATGCGAGTACAGCTCGACTACGGCAGCGACGGTCTAGGCGTCGACCTCCCCGAAGAGCGCACCGTGGTCGTGGCACCGCGCCACTCACCAGCGCTGGCCGACCCGGCGGCCTCCCTGCGCGAGGCCTTGCGGCACCCATCGGCCGGGCCGCCGCTGGCGTCGCTCGTGCGGGCCGGCGACACAGTGGCCATCTCGGTCTGCGACATCACGCGCGCCCAGCCGCGCCAGTTGATGCTGGAGGCGGTCTTCGCGGAGCTGCCGCACGTGACGCCGGCAGACGTCATCATCCTGGTGGCCACGGGCACGCATCGCGCCAACACCCGCGACGAGCTGGCGGCCATGCTCGGCGCCGACATCGTCGATCGCTACGCCGTCGTGAACCACGACTGTCGCGACGACGCGTCGCTGGCGCGGGCCGGCTCGACCGGCTCGGGTGTACCGATCTGGTTGAATCGCCAATGGCTCGACGCTGCCGTGCGGATCACGACTGGCTTCGTGGAGCCGCATTTCTTCGCAGGATTCAGCGGCGGCCCGAAGATGGTCGCGCCTGGTCTGGCTGGCCTCGAGACCGTGCTCACACTGCACGATGCCAGGCACGTGGGTCACCCCAAGGCCACGTGGGGCGTCACGCAGGGCAACCCGATCCACGACGACGTACGCGAGATCGCGCGCCTTACCGGTGTGACCTTCGCGATCGACGTCGCCCTCAATCGCGACCAGGCCATCACGCAGGTCTTCGCGGGCGAGCTCTTCGCCGAGCACGCGGCGGCCTGCGCGCACGTGAAGGCCACGGCGATGTGTCCGGTGGACATGCTGTTTGACGTAGTGCTCACGACGAACTCCGGCTACCCGCTCGACCAGAACCTGTATCAGTCGGTCAAGGGCATGTCGGCAGCCGCCTGCATCGTGAAGCCGGGGGGCACGATCATCTGCGCCGCAGAGTGTCGCGACGGCATTCCCGCGCACGGTGCTTACGGCAGCATCTTGCGCGAGCGCGGATCACCGGCGGCCTTGCTCGAGATGATCGAGACACCAGGCTACCGCGTGCCGGACGGCTGGCAGGTGCACGTGCAGGCCCTCATTCAGGCCAAGGCCACAGTGATCGTGAAGGCCGGCGGCCTCACCCTGGACGCGCTGAAGGCAGCGCACTTCGAGCCCGTCACCGATGTGGCGATCGCCGTGCGGGGTGCGCTGGCCGCTGCTGGTCCAGACGCCACCCTGGCCGTGCTGCCGCATGGCCCACAGACGATTCCCTACCTGCGTTGAGGCGCAACCACCACCGCTGCGCCGGCGGCGTCATAGTTACGCCTCAGTCCACGCGAATCTCGCGCGTCCACTGGGAGTTGTCTTCGCGGCCGCTGGCGATCTCGGCGCGCTTCTCCTCGTCGGTCGGCTGCACCTTGCCGTTGGCGTCAATCGCCCGCGACACCACCTTGTGGGTGCCTGGCGCCAGATTCGGCACCGAGTAGGACCACAGCACCCACGAATACTTGCCCTTGCTCGCGAGGCGCCTGGCCTGCTCCGACGGCTGGATCGTGGCTGACTGCCACGGCCCTCCGTCGACCTGCACTTCCACGGCCTTGATCGGCACCTGCCCGCCCCACGCCGGCCCGCTGATCGTGTAGACGAGATCCCCGTCGTGCCTCCGCCGGGTCACGCGCGCCACAAGAGACTTCAGGCGATTCTTCGAGATCGACGTATCGAGCCACATCGGCCCGTCGGGTGTCGCCACCGAGCGCAGGCTCAGGTAGTTGCGCACCTGGTGCTGCCCTTCGTAGCGGCGATCGAGCACCTCGATGCGGCCGAGCCACTTCACTTGGGTCATGCCGTACCAGCCGGGCACGA
>JANORI010000803.1:0-3965 GCA_031415235.1 Acidobacteriota bacterium
CGTGAAGATGCCGTAGGTGCCCAGCATGTCGGGCGTGCCCATGCCGCTCAGCTCGCGCGTGGCCGTGCCCGAGGGCGGAAAGTTGGCGGGCATGCGCATGATGGTGGTCTCGACGCCGCGCGCCTCGAGCACCTCCCAGAACGCCGTGCCGCCGCGCAGCAGGTCGACGCGGCCGGCCGACAGTGGAAACTGATAGCGGCCGAGCGTCAGCATGCGACTGGGCGGCACCGTGCGCGACGTGGAGAGGAACGACTCGAGCGTGGCCGGCTCGCGATGGATGAAGTCGAAGATGCCGTGCTCACCCGGATCCAGACCCGTGATGAACGTGGACCAGGCCACCGGGCTGAGCGGCGGCGTGGACGTGGCTAGCGCGTTGAAGGTGCCCTTCGCCGCGAGCGCCGACAGGTGCGGCAGACGTCCGCGGGCCATCAGGTCGCGCGCCAGATGGTAGTCGAAACCGTCGATGCCGAGCACGATCACCCGCCGTCCCGTGACGACGTGCGTGGCTCCGCACCCCGACGCGAGCATCGCCATCACGGCCGCGGCTGCGGCGAGGCGCGTCAGGCTGCGCACGTGATGGACCCGCAGCGTGCTCACGACGCGACGGCCCACGGCCGGCCGTCCATGTGCGGCGGCGGCTGAATGCCGAAGAGACTGAGCGCCGTTGGCGCGATGTCGACGATCGACAGATCGCCTTCGGCCTCGACCTTGCGGTTGCAGAACATCACGCCTGGCACGAGCCGCGGGTCGATGCAGTGGTCGCCGCTCCACGCCTTGGTGTTGTCGTTGAACACCGGGCCCGACACCATTCCCGTGGCACAGTCCCACGACGTGCGGTAGCCGGCGTTGTAGCCAATGATGAGGTCGGGCGCGTTCTCGCGGTACGGACCGTCGTAGATCACGGCCGTGTCGAATGCCTCGCGCACGCCGATGTCGTTGCCCTCGGCATCGTGCAGCCCGGCAAGCTTCGCGATGATCTCGGCCTTGAGCGCCGTGGCTTCCGCGCCAGGCGTCACGATGCCCGACTGCTCGCGTCCGTGCAGGTTCAGGAACATGCCGCTCAGTCCCAGACAGTAGGCGCGCGTGTTGGCCCAGTCCACGTCGCGCAGCCACTCGGTCGACCCGTCGCAGCCCTCCTTGAGCGTGAGGTAGCCCTCGCGCAGTAGCCAGGCGTTCAGATTCACGCCGCGGCGGAACGCGCTGAAGCCGTGATCGGAGATCACCATCAACACGTCTTTCGGGGTCAGCGAGCGGAGCACTTCGCCGACGAGCGTGTCGTTCTTCTGGTAGAGCGCGCGGATGGCATGGCGGTGCTCTTCCGGCACCTCGCGGCGATGCGCAGGGTTCCGATCATCGATGTAGCGCCAGAACATGTGCTGGATACGGTCGGTGGCGTCGAACACACACACGAGCGCGCCGGTCCGCAGCTGCGCCAGTGCGCCGAGACACATCGTGCGGCGCTCGTCGTCGATGTCGTGGGCCTGCTTCAGGAACGTGGCGTCGTCGGTCACGCCCTCGTTGAGCGCCCAGGTGTCTTCGGCCAGGCCGAGCGTGGCGTACGGACCGTGGCGCTTGGCCAGGTAGTTGGCGTAGTAGTCCGGATGCGAGATGGGCATCGCGGGCTGCTCGGGGTCCAGGTTGATCGGCGACACATAGAGCGAGAAGTGCTCGCCGAGTTCCAGCACCTGACAGCGAGCGATGCCCGACACCGTGACGCCCGGTGCCGCCTTGAACGCCATGGCTACCCAGTCGCTCAGCTGTCCGGGCGCAAGCGCCACCGTGGTGTCTCCCAGGGTGAGATGCGCGCAGCAGGCCGGGCGATCGAGGCGGATCGCCAGCGGCGTCGTGAGCGGCGGATGGCCTTTCACGAAGCCGTTGTCGGGCCCGGTCACCACCGTGTCGACCCGGTCGCCGCGCACTTCGACTGGCACGCGAATGCCGCCCTCCTTGAAGCGCCCTGCTGACGGACGCGTCGTGAAGAGCATGAACGTGCCCTGCGTGCCGAGCAGGTCGGGCACGCACATCGCGCTCAGCTCCGCGCCGTGAAAGCGGTCCGGCGGGAATGTGATGGGCACCCGCAGAATCGTGCTCCAGATGCGCCGCTCGCCCAGGATGGTCCAGAAGGGCTTCGACCGTCGCAGGTTCGTCAGTTCCGGGCGATGGCGGGGAATCAGGTACTTGCCAAGCGAGAAGAACTTGTCGACCGTGCCGATGCGCGTCGATGACAGCATCGGCAAATAGGTGCGCCTGTCGCGGTCCAGGAAGTCGAAGATGTTGTGCCGGGCGGGATGCGTGCCGGTGCTGAACGACGACCATGCCACCGGCGAGAGTGCGGGATACGTGGTCTGCAGGCGCCGATACGTGCCCTGGGCGGCGAGCGTCGAAAAATTCGGCAGCAGGTCGTCCTGCATGAACTGGTCGGTCAGCGCGGGGTCTTGTCCGTCGAAGCCGATCACGATGAAGCGGCCGATGTCCGACGGCGGTGGCCCCGTGCGCCGGATGGCCCGCCAGAGCGCGCGGAACGGCCACGCCAGAATTGAGGCGGCCACCGCGATCATCGTGACGAAAATCACGAGGAACGACGACATCACCGCAAAGCCCGCGCCTGGCCCGATGTAGGCGAGCGCCGACCCGGGCACCAGTACCACGCCCGCCGTCGCCAGAAGCGCAAGGCGGGTCTGTGGTACAAGTCTGGCCATGCGGGTGCGCATCGACGGTGGCATGTGTCCGGGCCGTATTGTACTGCCCGCGGCGGCGCGCCTTGCCGAGGGAACGTCCCGATGATCGGCGCGCTGGTGCGCCGGCTCCGCTACGGCGCACCCATCGTCGTCGTGTCGGGGCTTCCGAGGTCGGGTACCTCGATGATGATGCGGATGCTCGAGGCCGGCGGCGTGGTGCCGCTCCAGGACGGCGTGCGCGCAGCCGACGACAGCAATCCGAAGGGCTACTTCGAGTACGAACCGGTGAAGGCGCTCGACAAAGGCGGCGACCTGTCGTGGCTGCCCACGGCGCGCGGCAAGGCGGTGAAGATCATCTCGTTCCTGCTCACGTGGCTGCCGGAAGACCACAACTACCAGGTGATCTTCATGCACCGGCGTCCCGACGAGATCGCCTTGTCGCAGCACGCCATGCTACGGGCCCGCGGCGAACCGGTGGCCGAGGGCGACGCTGAACGGTCGCGCGAGGTATTTCGCTCGCATCTTGCCCAGGTCGAACGCTTCATGGCCGGGCGGGCGTGCTTTCGTGTGTTGCCCGTCGCCTATCACGACGCGATCGCGGCGCCGGACGCTGCGGCGGCGCAAGTGGCGCGGTTTCTGGGCCGGCCGCTCGACACGGCGGCCATGGCGCGTTCAGTGGACCAGCAGCTCTATCGTCATCGCGCCGAGCCCGCGTCGTCCTAGCGGTCCGGCCGCCGGCGGAACGCCACGCGCAAGCCCACGAGCAACAGGCTCAGCGCGAGCGTGACGGCATTGGCGGCAATGGCCGGTCCCGAGCCGCGCGCCAGGCCGAATACCAGCCACAGCAGCACGCCGGTCGTGAAGGCCGCCAGCATGCCGGGCGAGAGGTCGTCGGCCGACCTGGTGCGCCAGGTGCGCACCAGCTGCGGCAGCCAGGCGGCAGTCGTGAGCGTGGCGGCCACGTAGCCGACCGCGTCGATGGTGCCGGGCGAGAGCTGTTGGAACATCGCCACCAGTATCGCGCAGCGGACTAGAATGCGCCCCATGTCGACACGCGTGATGACGCTCCTTGGGGTGCTGGCCCTGGCGGCCACCGGCTGGTGGCTGGCCGCGACGCAGCCAGGCCCGCCCGGTTCCGACGCCGCGGCCGTAATGGCCTCGGGTCCGCCCCTGCAGTGGGTAGCCACTGCGCATCAGCAGGGCATCGTCGGCTATCGCGATCCCGCCGTGGCCGTGGCGCCGGGCGGGCGTCTGGTGGCGTACTCCGAAGGGCGGGTACTGCGCGTC
>JANORI010000804.1:0-3250 GCA_031415235.1 Acidobacteriota bacterium
ATTCCCACCCTGGCCCACACGCCGGAAGAGCGGTATCCGCGGGCGCGGACTCCCGTTGAACAGTGGCAGCTGCTCGTCACCGTGGAGGCCAAGGAGGTGTGCCGACTTGGGCAGCGTCAGCAGTACTGGCCGCGCCGCTGACTGCTGTTTGCCTGGACGGATGTGGCGCCCGGCCGCGGCGCTTGGAGTCGCGCACGAGCGGCGCCTCTTCGCGACGGCACACGGTCGCCGTCATTCGAGGGCTCGATACTCCCCGCCTTCGCCGATGGCCTCGAGAGATCGTGTGGGGGGGGTTCCACGTTACGGCGTGACGCGGAGGAAGCCACGCCAGATCGGCGTCGCGTCGAGAAGCACGTCCGCGCGATACGTTCCGGCGCTGGCGGGCATCGAGAAACTCCACGCGGAGGTTGCGGTCTGGCCCTTTCCCAAGTCTCCTTTCATCGGCTTGCTGTCCGCCGCAAGACGGTTGTCCTCGCCGAAAAGGCGAGCGTTCAGCTGGCCGCGCAAGCGCTCCCGTGGATTCCACATCACGAAGATCGCAAATCCCTTCTCACGCAGGGAGAGTTCGTCGTGGTGCTCGGTCGACACCAGTTTTCCCTTGGCGTCCACTCGACCGAAGCCGCCGGTGAGGACGTGCTCCTCGCCAACGACTCCGGGAACGGTAACGCCGCGGGAGCGTAGATCGGCCAAGGTCACTCGCGCTGCGGCGCCATCCACTTGGATAGCGCCGATCGGCACGATCGGGGTGCCGGGCAGCGACCCGCCAAGTCGGTAGGCAACTGCCCCTTCTGCGCCGATCGGGTTCAGGTCGCCCACGAGGCCGATGAGCTCACCGAACTCGTTGAGCACCGGCGCCCCCGACACGACGCCGCCAACCCGAAACGTCGCAATGAAGGACGGCGTCGCACCCTGAGCATCCTGGCCGGTGATGGTGCATTCGCTCAGCACGCGGCCGGTCGCCGACGTACCTTCGAGCGATACACACCGACTTCCGACCTTGGTCGCGTCCGCCGCCGCGATCGCCAGCGTGTCCGCGGCAGCAGCGCCAGACAACACCGCCCAGTGCTGTGCCCGATTCCAGGCAACGACCGTCGTCAGCGGCGCGGCTGTGCCGTCGCGGGACAGCACGCGAATGTCATCCGCGCTGTCCAACGCCGACATGGCGGTGTAGACCAATCCGCCGCCGGCTCTGAAGCCTGCGGCGGCAGCGAGCGATCGCCCGGCCCGCGAAGAGCGGCCCAGCACCACGAAAGCGCGATCGAGTCGCTGGTACAATGCCGCCGGCGTCAACATCGGCTTCACCGGCGACGATGCCACGTTGTTGTCGGTTACTTCGAAGGTGAACCGTCCCGCCGGCATGCCATCGACAGTGGCCTCGATGGACCACGTGCCGAGCGCCATCGCCGACGAAAGCGGGAGCGACCAGTAGGCGCCGAACCGCGCCGCTTTCGCCACGTAGTCGATCGCGGAGCTCGCGGTGACTGCGCTATCGGGGCTGCGCCACTGGGCGACGAGCCGGTGCGCACCGGGGACACCATCCCACTGAAACAGGACGATGACCTCGCGGTCGTCGCTGCGATTGAAGATCGACCGTTCCGCGGTCAGGGCGAAATCGCCGTTGACGTTGCTGCCCGAAGGACCGCTGGAGATCCTCACGACATGAACGGTTGGTTGTTGTGCGGCCTGCGGCAGTCCTGCGACCGCGAGAGCCACACCAAGCGCACGCAGACTGACACACTGAACCATCGGCGCTCCTCCCCTGGGACTCTTCCGACTTGGCGGATTTCGATCGGTCGCATCCTACACCTACGACACCATGCTCGCGTCGGCATTCGTTGGCGTCCGAGGGTCGGAGCATCGCCCCGAACAGGGCCTTGTGACAATCACGCCGGCATCTGCGGAGCGCGCCAGACAATTCCGGCAGCCCGCTTCCGTGCCGCCCTCGCGCCTCGGCCGTCCCCCGTTGCAAGAGGAGACCGACCCATGGATCACATCGGCATCGATTCAGGCGGTAAGGACAGCCAAGTGTGTCCGCGACGGCGCGGAGGCCATCACCGAGGATTCTCGTCGTCCGACCACCGAGCTGGACCGGTGGTTGGCGAATCGAACTCCGGCGCGCGTGGTAATGGAGACCTCCACCGAGCCTTTCGGCTGCCCGGTGTCGCCCTTCGTGCTCACTAGGGTGGAGATGGCGGTCGCATGTCGTCGCATGGTGGCGTCTCGGTGCGACAGTGACAGTACGCGCTCCTGCCTAGCGCACCACGCCTTCTGGATGCGTCTACGTGCCCAACGGCCTGCGCGCCGGGCGCGCCGCCCCGCGCGACAGCTGCGATCGCACGGGGGGTGGCGTCGACGACTCGAAAGGGATGTTGATGTAGGCCCCGTCGTCACGATTCTTGTCGGCGCGGTTGAGGTGAACGATCGTGAACAGCAGGCCGCTCTTCGTGAAGCCGTCGCTGGCTGCCGGGTCGATGCCGCCATCCCGGGTGATTAGCAGGCCGTTACGGATTCGGTCATCCTGGAACGCCCGGATCATCCGTGCCGTCTCCTCGCCGAAGAACCCGTCGACCTTGATCAAGCTACTTCCGGCCACCGGCGCACCTCCGCTGAACAACGAGAAGTTCGCCATCTTGATCAGCCGTTGCACGACCCAGGTATCTTCGGCTCTTCGGGGAATCGTGTGGGTGATTTGTTGGGGTGTATGGGCTGTAGAGCCCCATGTCTATTGATTTTTTCTCGCTTTTTGCGTCGCTCAAAACTGGCACCATGGTCGCGAGCCCACTCGCGCGACGCGACAACCGCACTGGGGTACTGCACAACTCCCACCGCGGCGCGACGACCGAGTGACGGGTGGGTGGACGTCAAGTGCCGTTCGTACCCGTGTCGTCCTTCTGTCGCTCAGACGAAGGGTCGGCTGTGGGAATGTGGGAATCTCGCGTTCTGGGCGAGATTTCCAAGTCCCTGTGGAAACCGTGCTGTGGTGTCCATCGGGACGTCATTTCCACAGTCGGCTTCGCCGTTGCCCCACGTTGATGACGCTAGACCTTTTGGGAGACACACTCTCGTGGGCTTGCTGGTCGGCGTGCCTGAGCTCAGGCACTCTCAAAATGACCCCAAATCACCCACACGATTCCCCGAAGAGCCGAAATTAATTAAGCCCCGGTAGCCGATGTACTCCGGGGTGCGACGTGTGATCGAATCAGGCGTGACTTCCGATGAGATGTTACCCAAGTAGCTCACCAATGCGGCT
>JANORI010000805.1:0-8224 GCA_031415235.1 Acidobacteriota bacterium
CGGGTTCGGTCACCCGCTGCCTATCGAACGCTTCTGACCGCCTCGTCGATGAGCGCCGTCAACTGGCCGTATGTTAGCCGAATCTCCCGGTCCGTGCCGATCGGCGCGCCTGGGTGTTCGGGCAGCCCGGGCGTATCGGCCACCAGACGCGCGGCCGACACCGGGGCCTCGACCACCTGACAGACGGTGCCGGGAGCGGCCTCGTCGGCGCAGATCGGCGCCGGCGAGCTGATGCCGTACCTGCCGCGCAGGTTCTGCAGACGGGTCACTTCGTCGCGCGAAAGCAGGTTCTCACGACCCAGGGTGCGGGCCACCAGACTGATCTTGGCGAAGTGCTCGATCGTCTCCATCCGGTAGTAGGCGCCAAAGAGGTCGGGCGCGACGGCAAGCGCGCCGTGATTGGCCAGCAGCAGGCCGTCGTGCGACCTGATGTACTCCCGGATCGCGGCTGGCAGTTCAGCGGTGGACGGGGTGGCGTACTCCGCGATGGGAATGCCTCCGAGGGTCGTAATCACTTCGGCCAGCACCGCGCGGTTGAGCGGCACGCCCGCCACCGCGAACCCCGTGGCCGTGGCAGGATGCGCATGAACGACCGCGCCGACATCGGGTCGTTGCCGATACACCTCGAGGTGCATCATCAGCTCCGACGATGCGTCGCGCTCCCCGCGTACCTTGACGCCGGACATGTCGGTGACCACGCACATGTCTGGCGTCATGAAGCCCTTCGACACGTTGGTCGGCGTCGTGAGGATGCGGTCGGACGACAGGCGCACGCTGATATTGCCGTCATTGGACGCCACGAACCCTTGCACCCAGAGGCGACGGCCCACCTCCACGATGTCGATGCGGCTCTGTTCCTCGGACGGCAGCATGGCGTGCGGTCTAGCTTCGTCGCGCAAACTCGGTGCGGCACCGTTCCGAGCAGAACCACACGGTGGTCCCGCCTGCGAAAGTGCTCAACGCTTTGCCGGGCACGACGAACGTGCCGCACACCGGGTCTTTCGCCATCTTCACGGGCACGTCGGCCTGACGTTGGCCCGGCTGGCGCGGTTCACCGGATCGCGCGCCCTGCGCCATGCCGCTCATGAAGCGGCCAATCGCCCGCAGGGCGAAGAGCGCCATCACGACGAACAAGAAAATGCGCAGGGTCACGAATCAGCCTCCAGATGCGCCCGGGGCAGCGCCGCCGCCCGGATGCGCCTGCTTCAGGCCCTCGAGGGCCTTCGTCGCGGCCTGCGCCTCTGGACTGTCGGGCGCCGTGGCAATCACCTGCTCCCACGCGGCGCTCGCACCCGCCAGGTCTTGCTTGCCGAACGCCTTCACGATGCCCATGTTCAGCATGGTCTTGGTGTGTTTCGGATCGTTCTCGAGCGACTGCTCGAACTGCTGGATCGCCTTGTCAGGTTGGTTGGTGTAGTAGTACGCCACGCCAAGGTCGGTGGACACGTTGGGGTCGGTCGGCTCGAGCCGCAGCGCCTCTTCGTACCACTGCACGGCGTCGGTGTACCGCTCGGCGTCGAAGTACACGTTGCCGAGCTGCACGCGGGGCCCAGGACTGGTCGGATCGCCGGCAGCGGCGTCAACGAGTTCCTTCACCCGGGCTTCGTCCAGCGCGGGCGCGGGCGGGCGGCCCTCAGTGCCTGGAGCGGCGGTAGCGGCGGCGACGGGCGCGGCCGACACTGCGCCCGAGGACTGCTGGGTGCCGAGAATCCATCCCACGATGACGCCAAACAGCATCCCGGAGACGGCGAAAGCAATGGAATCGGCGCGCATGGAAAGGGTGCCCTCAGGATAGCAACGTCCGCCGCAGCCAGTCCACCACGGCGGTGGCCACGTCAGGATCGCGGTCGAGCAGGTGGGAACCGTGCGCTGCCACCCCGGAAATCCGCTGCTCGTGGTCCGGCCGGCCGTCACCGGCCACTGCGCGCAGCGTGCGCAGGGCATACGGGTCTTCGCTGCTGGCCACGAGCAGCAGTGGTCGTGGGCCGTACTTTCGCGCAGCGGCTTCGAGTCGCACACCACGGTAGTCAGAGGCCGGTGACAGCAGCGCGACCCCGCGCACGGTCGGTGCATCAGCCGCGGCGAGCAGCGCCAGGCTTGCGCCAATTGAGGCGCCGACGATGGCGACGGCTCCCGCGATGACCTCGGGTCGACCGGCCAGCCACGACAGCGCGGCCCGCACGTCGAGTGCCATGGCCGGCGCAGGCACGGCGGAGCCTTCCGACTGCCCGTGCCCACGCAGGTCGACAGCGAGCGCCGTGATGCCGGCCGCCTGCAGGCGCTCGGCCAGAGGCCGCCAGTCCTCCTTCGTGCGCGTCAGCATGTGCACGAGCACCACGGCCGGCGCCGGGGTGCTGGGAGCGGCGTACACCGTGGCGGCAACGGCCACGCCGTCAGACGCGCGCAGCTGCACCGGCCGGCCGGCGGCCGGCGCCGAGCTGGCCGTGGCCAGCAGCAGCAAGACGCCGCCCGCAACTCGGGCGATCACGCTGGCCCCTCAGCCGCGACGAGGTAGTCGTGGACGGCCGCACCCAGGCCGACAAACAACGCGCGGCTCATGAGCGCGTGCCCGATGGACACCTCCTCGAGGTGCGGCAGGGTACGAAACAGCACGAGATTGGCAAGGTCGAGATCGTGACCCGCGTTGACACCGAGTCCGAAGGCGTGTGCCGCCCGCGCCGCCTCGGTGTAGTGCGCAAAGCTCGCAGCCGCGGCATCGGCACCGTGTTCGAAGGCGCGGGCAAACGGCTCGGTGTAGAGCTCCACGCGGTGCGCACCTACGTCGCGGGCCATCGCGATCGCGTCGGCGTCGGCGTCCACAAACAGGCTGACCCGCACGCCGGCGAGGGTCAAGTCACGGATCACAGCCGCCAGCTCGGCTCTCGGCGTGTCAGCCGGCCAGCCCGCCTGACTCGTGATCTCGCCAGGCCTCACGGGCACGAGCGTGCACTGGTGCGGCCTCACCTGGTGCACGAGCGCCAACAGGCCAGGACGGGGGTCCCCCTCGATGTTGTATTCCACCACGCCGCGCATCGGCGCCAGGAGCGCCGCGAGGTCTCGCACGTCGTCAGGAGTGATGTGCCGCTCGTCGGCACGAGGATGCACGGTGATGCCGCGCGCGCCTTCGCCCAACACGACCTTCACGGCCTCGACCAGGGAGGGCTCGTGGCCGCCACGCGAGTTGCGCAGCGTCGCGACCTTATTGACGTTGACGGAGAGACGCACCATGGCCAGTCTGACCCCCAGGCCATGGACAGCGGCTAGCGGCTAGGTGCTAGCGGCTAGGCACGAGCCGGGTAACGGCCAAGCGTATCACCCCAGGCAAGAGTGCGGAGTTCAGTTACGCCAGGTGCGCGCGTACGGCCGTGGCAATCTCGTCGGCCCAGGACTGGATGTCGTTCAGGTTGCGGCCCTCGAGCATGATCCGGAGAAGAGGTTCGGTGCCCGAGTAGCGCACGAGCAACCGGCCCTGCCCGTCGAGACGTGCCTCGACGTCCTGCATGACCTTGGCCACGGCGGGCACGGTCGCGATGTCCGAGCGAGTTTTCACGCGCACGTTGACCAGCACCTGCGGATAGGCCGTGAGTCCGGCGGCCAGGGAGGCCAGGTCCTGGCCCGTGGCCATCATGGCGCGCAGCACGTGCAGCGCGGTCGCCATGCCGTCGCCGGTGAAGAGGTGACGGGCGAAGATGACATGCCCCGATTGCTCGCCGCCGAGTGCGATGCCGCGGGCCAGCATCTCTTCCATCACGTACTTGTCGCCAACCGCGCAGCGCATGAGCGCGATGCCGCGAGCCTTCAGCGCCAGTTCCAATCCGATGTTGCTCATCACGGTGGCCACGACGGCGTCGCCGGGCAAGCCCGATTCGCCACGCAACAAGTCGGCGCAGATCAGCATCACCGCGTCGCCGTCCACGCGGCGCCCCAGGTGGTCCACAAACAGCGCGCGGTCGCCGTCGCCATCGAAGGCCACGCCCAGGCTGGCGCCCGAGGCCACGACCTGGGCCTGCAGTGCGTCCATCGCCGTCGACCCGCATCCCAGGTTGATGTTGCGGCCGTCGGGCTGAACACCAATCACCTCGACCTCGAAACCCAGGTCGCGAAACAGGGTTGGCGCCAGCGTGCTCGTAGCCCCATTGGCGCAGTCGATCACAATGCGCGCGCCCGCGAGCGGTCCGGCGCCGTCCAGAATGTGTCGCAGATGCGCCACGTAGTGCGCCGTCAGATCGCCGCCCGGCGTCGCCGCGAGCGTCGCGACCGGCACTTGCCACGAGGTATCGGCCACCATGTGCTCCACCTCGCGCTCGACGGCCTCGCTGAACTTCTCGCCCGCGCCGGAAAAAATCTTGATGCCGTTGTCGTGGAACGGATTGTGGGACGCCGAGATCACGAGGCCGAGGTCGAAGCCATCGGCTCTGGTGAGGTAGGCCACTGCGGGCGTCGGCACGACCCCAGCCGTCACCAGGGTGGCGCCTTCACCGGCAAGGCCGCGGGCCAGCGCATCTTCGATCCACGGCCCGCTCTCGCGAGTGTCGCGGCCGACCAGCGCGCGCAGATGCGTGCGTCCCGAGACGCGCGCCAGCGCGCCGCCAATGCGCGCCACCGTTTCCGGGTCGAGCGGAGGAGCGCCGGCTTCTCCTCGGATTCCGTCGGTACCGAACAACTTCACGCCGCCTCCTGCCTCGTGGTCCTATCGCCGGCGCGCCGGCGCGCTCACTCGCACCGACGACGGCTCGATCGACCGCACGACGTAGCGTGGCGACGATTCGGCCTGCACGGACACGTCGCGGCCGGGAGTCGCGTCGCCGACCTCGACAAACAGCGCCACGTCCGCGGTCGAGAGTGCGCTCACGACGTCGCCGGCACCCTGCACCGTCACCGACGCGACGGCCGGCGTCAGCACGATGCCGCTAGCCAAGGCGCCACGCTGCACAATCGGCACGCCGGTCACCGTCCGCTCAGTCGTATCGGCCGCAACGGTCACCGTCACCACCGCCGTGCCGCCCCCAACCAGACGCACGCCGGTATCAGCGACGTCGATCGCGACGGCTTCACGCACCAGGCTTGTGACCCGCTCGACCGACACCGTCTCGGTCACCACTTCCGTTAGTCCGTTCACAGCGCTTTCCGGCCCCTCGATGCGCACCTGCGAGGGACTCACTGACACGTTCGTGACGCTGTGGCCAGGAACCGGTGTGCCTTCGATACGCGGCTGCACCGGCACGACCTTCCCAGCGGTGGACTCGAAGCTGAGCGGCAAGGCTGCGGGCGTGACCTGGGCCACGGCGATGCCGTAGGGGGCCGTGACCTGGTCGGCCGTCAACGCAAACAGCCGGCGGCCGGTGTGCACACCGTCGAGGTCGACCACCACCGACAGGTCGCCTGGTCCCAGGGCCGCCAGGCGACTGGCGGGGCCACGCACGCGCACAGCCACTGTCTCAGGTACGGCGCTCGTGAGTTCGACGCCCGCCGGGGTCCGCTGCAGTTCCACACCCACGCGAAGAGTGCGCTCCACTTCGGCGTCGTCGGTGACGACGAGCCACAGCAGCGCCGCCACGACAATCGACAGCAGCTTCAACCCGACATGGCGCAGAGGAAACACGGCCATCAGTCCATCGTCGCCGCAGCCAGGCGGCGCTCCGGGCGCGGCTGGACGCGCTTCACCAGGGTACGCAGCCGCAGCCGCAAGGGCTCAGGCGACAGGGCCCGCTCGATCTTGCCGTCGAGCACGAGCGAAATGGTTCCCGATTCCTCCGACACGACGAGCGCCGCGGCGTCGTTCTCTTCGGTCACGCCGAGCGCCGCGCGATGACGCGACCCGAGTTCGCGCGCCAGCCGGGGGTTCACGCTGAGCGGCAGAAAACAGGCCGCGGCCGCGATCCGATCGCCCTGGATGATGACCGCGCCGTCGTGCAGCGGCGAGGTGGGCTGGAAGATGCTGACAACCAGGTCGTAGGTCAGCTTGGCGTCGAGGGGTATCCCGCTTTCGATGTGGTTCCGGAGCCCGATGCCGCGCTCGACGACGACCAGCGCGCCGATGCGCTTGGCCGCCAGCGTTTCGAGCGCCACCATCAGCTCTTCAATCGAGTCGTCGTCGGGCTCGACACGCTGCAGATACTTGAAAAACGGCCCTCGCCCGAAGTGCACGAGCGCGCGGCGGATGTCGGTCTGCAGCAACACGATGGCGGCAAACGCGACATAGCCCACCACGTTCCTGATCAGCCAGTTGATGGTCTCGAGCTCGAGGGCTCGCGAGGCATAGAACAACCCCACGATGGCGCCGAGCGCCACGGCCATCTGCGACGCGCGGGTGCCCCGAATCAGCTTGAGCACCTCGTACACGACGACCGACACGATCGCAACGTCGAGGATGTCCCACCACGTGATGGGCGGCCGTTCGAGCAGGGAATCGAGCCAGGACATGGGTTCCCGGCGCGAGCGGCCGGCGGCTAGCGACCAGGAACAGTCAGCGGCTAGAGCCAGGCGCGGCTGCGCCGTGCTCCCGAATCATATCCGCGGCGCGCGTTACATGCACCATCTCGGCCACCGCGTGCACCCGAACGATGTGGGCACCGGCCAGGACTGCGGCCGTCACGGCCGCCGCCGTCGCCCAGTCGCGCCCGTGGGCAGCGCCGTCGCCTGCCGCCGCCGCCAGGAAGGACTTTCGCGATGGTCCGGCAAGCACGGGGCGCCCGAGGGCCGCCAGGGCAGACAAGCCGGCCAGGGCGGCCAGACTGTGTTCGGCGCGCTTGGCGAAGCCAAGCCCAGGGTCGACGACCAGCTGATTCCAGGCCACGCCACGGCTCACGGCGCGTTCGATCGCTCTCGTGAGGTCGCGGGTCACGTCGGTGGCCACGTGATCGTAGGCTGCCTGCGCATACATGTCGGAGGGACGCCCTCGCATGTGCATCAGCACGAGCGGGGCGCCGCGCACGGCCACGATGTCGCCGAGCGCGGGTTCGTACTGCAACCCGCTGATGTCGTTCACGATGCTCGCGCCTTCGTCGAGCCCGAAGCGCGCCACCTCCGCTTTGGTGGTGTCAATCGAGAGCGGAATCTTGAGCCGGTGGAGCTGGCGCAGTACCGGAAGGAGCCGCGTCCGTTCTTGACGACCGGAAAGCGGCGTGGCGCCGGGACGGGTGGATTCCGCCCCAATGTCGAGGATGTCGGCGCCCGCCGCCTCCATCTCGAGGGCCAGGTCGAGCGCACGGGCAGGGTCGAGCGCCGCCCCGCCGTCCGAGAACGAGTCGGGCGTCACGTTCAGCACGCCCATGACGAGCGTCCGGTGGCCCAGCACGAGTGGAGCGCGGCCGACCAGCGTGAGGGAATGGTCAGCGCGCGGCGCGATCATGCGGTACACGAGCGGCGCGGCCGTCAGGCGCGCGCGGCGCTATTCCTGCCCGAGCGGTTTCGGCGCGATGGGTAACAGCGGCGCGCGTTCCTTCTCGCGCGAACGCTCGCGGGTGTCGTCAGGCGGCGCGGGAGCTGCCGGCGCTGCCGCTGACGGCGGTTCGTCGAGCGGCAAGCCCCCCACGATGCGCCGCACCTGATCGCCATCGAGCGATTCGCGGGCCAGGAGCGCGTCGGCAATCGCCTGCAGGTGGTCCTTGTGCTCTTTGAGCAGCACGGTGGCCTTTTCGTAGTTCTCCGCGATGAGGCGCCTGACCTCCTGGTCGATGCGCTCGGCGGTCACGCTGCTGTAGTTCTGCTGTTGCCCGATTTCCCGGCCGAGGAAGATTTGTTCTTCCTTCTTGCCGAAGGTGAGCGGTCCCATGGCCTCGCTCATGCCCCACTCGCACACCATCTTGCGAGCCATCTCAGTGGCGCGCTCGAGGTCGTTGCCCGCGCCGGTCGTGATGTCGCCCGTGGTCAGCTCTTCGGCAATCCGCCCGCCGAGAAGAATGGCAATACGGTCCATCAGGTAGACCTTGGAGTAGTTGTGTTTCTCGTCGAGCGGCAGCTGGGTGGTGAGCCCGAGCGCCATCCCGCGGGGAATGATGGTGACCTTGTGGAGCGAATCGGAGTGTGGCAGCAGCACCGCCAGCAGCGCGTGGCCGGCCTCGTGCACCGCCGTGATGCGCTTCTCGTCTTCGGTCACGATCATGGAGCGCCGCTCGGCGCCCATGAGCACCTTGTCCTTGGCGTATTCGAAGTCGACCATCGCCACGGCCTTCTTGTTCAGCCGTGCCGCGTTCAGCGCCGCCTCGTTCACCAGGTTGGCCAG